>NZ_JBKQOT010000686.1:0-2736 GCF_052145395.1 Roseiarcus sp. | reverse complement strand
GCATTCCGCAACGAGCTGCAAATGGGCGATTCCGTTCTCGCGCCAGGCGCTCGGGAACTCGCCTTCGGCAAGGAACTCGCCTTCGCGTAGGGGCTCCAATCCGACCGAGATCCGTGGCGGCCCGATTAGGCTGCCATGCCGGCGCGCCGAAAGGCGCGTTCTTGCGGATCGAGCGGCTGCCCGCCCCGTGCCGGCAGCCGCTCGGCGCGGCCGTCCCGGTGACGGCCTGACGGAAGGCGCAATCCGCGGTCGCGAATGTCGTCCGGACCGGCGGTCCGCCGCCACGTGCCGGCGGAGCAGCGCCATCATCGACCCGGTCGCATCCAGCGGATCGGGGGGCCGTTCGGGGCGACAGGCGTCAGACGCGGCCGGATCGATCCCAGCGAGCCGTCGTCAGCGAAAGCGTCTTCCGCTTCGGCCGCGAGCCACCAGGCGCGGGCAGCCGCCG
Source organism: Roseiarcus sp. (assembly GCF_052145395.1). Classification (NCBI taxonomy): domain Bacteria; kingdom Pseudomonadati; phylum Pseudomonadota; class Alphaproteobacteria; order Hyphomicrobiales; family Roseiarcaceae; genus Roseiarcus; species Roseiarcus sp. The sequence goes on along the minus strand of NZ_JBKQOT010000686.1, from coordinate 2,288 downwards.
CGCTCGAGCGGTGGGAAGGGGGGGAGAGCCGTTCGGATCGCGACGCGGTAGATTGTGTATCACGCGCTTTGCTGGCCCTTGGTTATGTTACGCCGTTCGCTGCGGCCGGCGTGATCGGCGAAGGGGCGGCGATCCGCTCGATCTCTAAAGGTTCTACACCTTTCGGGGCGTCGGCCGGCAGTCCTTTGATCGTTGTCGCTTCGTTTGATCGGCATAGTGTCCCAGGGCATTGTCACGTTGGCGACTATTACTTGTCAACGGGGCGACCCGCTCATCGGCCGCTCGCAGGCGGCGAGCTTGAGGAACAGCGCGCGGTCGAGCCCGCGGGGACTTTGATAGTTGACGTCCTCGACACTGGCGGGATGACGCAGACGCGCGATCCTGGCGCGTGTTTCGAACTGCTTCTGCCGGCGTAATGCACGAGACCCGGAAACGGATCTTTCAACGACCTTGAGATGGGCAGATTGCAGAAAGGTTGTCGGCCAATCCAGCCTGTTTCAATGGAGGCGCTGTGAGTAAGGCGCAGCGTGGCGAGCGCCCTGCCAATTCCCCTGGCTCGGCGGAACGACCTCTCTCAGCCAGGAGGGGCCCGGTCCACCGACCTCGGGTCGCCCTCCCAAAAGCCAAAGCTCGAGCGCGCGCCGCTCGTCGTCCCTAATCACAGCCCCGGCCGCTTGCGCCGCTTCAAACGCAGCGTCCAACGAACCGAAGCGCCCAACCTCCTGATCTTCCGAATGGACGACGAAGTGGGGCGCATCTTGCGCGGGCACAATGGAGACACGGTGGGCCATACGTCAGGCTTTCTACGGCTGCTCGCCCGCAAATCGTGCCGGCGACGTGGTCTTGCCCTCAGGGAGACAGACACCTTTCCAGCATGTCCTCGCTTCCCTAAGCCCTTCACGTAGACCACAGCTCTCCACAAAGCGACTCTCGGATATGAGGAGATCATAACGTGAACAGATGTTTTCATTTGACCTTCTATGGTTTTCATTAGACTTTCGAAGGCGGATGTAGCAATTCAATGCTGCCGGCAAGGCGGGGATCGATCGGGACATCGATACTTATTGTCGGTTTGCTAGGACGCGGCGGTTCTGCCTGCTGGCGAATGCGCCTCGCGGTACGGGGAAATTTGATGGATCACGGATCTCACAACGAGGCGCAGCCAGAGACGCGGCTCGTGACACCCCAGCTGGAGAAACTGGACGTCAGCGACGATCGGACCTGCACGAGCACGGATGCAGAAAAAGACCGCACCATTGCGCTTGTCGAAAGCCGTCCGTTCCTGAGGGAATGCATTCGGCGTAACTTGCAATCGGCGTTCTCGGTTCCAGTCGTCACGTTTTCGTCGTTGTCGGAACTCGGGGAGCATCCTCGCGGGGCCTCTGCTGCTCTGGTCATCCTGTCCCTGATAGAGGCCAGCAGGGAGACGTGGGCGAACGCGCTGAAGGATTTGGCAGACGGCGTGTCGCGCCGCCCGGTTGTCACGCTGGCCTCGACGAACGACGTCGAGTTGGCCCGCGCCACCATCCGACACGGAGCCAAGGGATACATTCCGCTCACAATGGGACTCGACATCGCGGTTGAGGCGATCCGTTTTGTTCTGGTCGGCGGGACTTATTTCCCACCGGACCATCTTTTCGCGGCAGATCAGATTGGACTCTCGCCGCAGAAGACGCCCCAGCCGCTCGGCATTCTCAGTGGCCGCGAACACTCGGTCGTAAAGGCGATAAAGGAAGGCAAGTCGAATAAGGTCATCGCCTACGAACTCAACATGTGTGAAAGCACGGTGAAGGTCCACGTTCGCAATGTCATGAAGAAACTGAATGCGAAGAACCGCACCGACGTGGCGATGAGGACGTAAACGCCTCGCCGATGGGCCCCTCGCGGGCGGACCGGCATCGGACCCCGGCGATGACCCGTCCGGCACAAAGGGTGTTTCTAGCCCTCTGCCTCGGTAACAGCCCGTGGTTGCGTGCACCCGCAATTTCGCGGTCGTCGCCTGCAATCCGCTCTATTGGCGCACTACAAAAGAGACGCGGCCTTGGTCGGAGCCGACGTGCTGTGCAGTCAAGTGACCTTTGCATCGTGAACCGACCCCGGCGATCGCCGGCTTGAGAAGGCATCGCCGCCCTGTGCAATCGCAACTCGATGTTTATTGTCTAGTCCACTCCGCCTGTGTGTGTAACACCCGCAATCCGGCACGTTCAATGTTATGGTGGCTCATCGATGCAAAGGTCACTTGACTGCACAGCACGTCGGCTCCGACCAAGGCCGCGTCTCTTTTGTAG
>NZ_JBKQOT010000685.1:0-7790 GCF_052145395.1 Roseiarcus sp. | reverse complement strand
ATGCGACCGAGTTGAGTGTAGTCCGACGTCACCACGCGCTCTCACGGTCGCAGCCCACTAAGAACCTCCACCGATTCGGCGGTTCGGCGGCCCAGCTTGATCGCGCGTCGCGTTGCGCCGGCGCCATCTCGATTAAGCACGAACACCCAAGCGCCGCCCGATTCTTCCAGAAACGGACCAGTCGGGAGTACGATGGCGGGCGTGTCGCCTCCGAGCTCCAGTTTTCCTTGCGCGGCTTGACCACGCCGCAAGGCAGGCGGAGGGGCGCCGACCCAAGTCAGGTCCATGTCGAACCGGCCGTCCTTGACTTGCGGATAGATCTTGGCGACGACCAGCGCGCTGGGTTGTCCATCAAACGTAGTGGTGACGCGCTGGCCGATGCGAACCCGCGGCAAATAGTACTCGTCCACTTGCGCCGTCACCTTGAAGCCGCCGTCTCGGTCGATCTGGCCAAGATTCTGCCCGCGGACCTTCTCCTCGCCGACGTGCGCATCAAGCGCGGTCAACATGCCGCCTACAGGCGCGCGAACCACCAACGCATCGAGCTGATGCTTGGCTGCGGCAAGATTGGCGTCCAGCCGCGCCGCAGTTGTCGCGATCAGCGCAGTCGTCCGCTCGATCACCGCGGTGTCCCGCTCGAGGGCGTCCACAGCGATTGCGTGCAGCCGCTTCGCGTAGACGAGTTCGTCGCTGGCCTGATCCAGCGTCTCCTGCGTCGCGAAACCGCTAGCCACCAATGGCGATTTCCGGCCGACCTGACGGCCAAGTCGAATGACGCTGTACTCGCTGTCAGCGATCGATTTGAGGTCGCTGGTCCTCGTCAGCTCGAACGTAAGCTGCTGCGAGCTCTGGGCGTTCATCTGCTCGATCACTTGCGTTTCGCGGGCGATCGCGTCCAGCTCCAACTGCGGGTCGGACAGGCGGACAAGCGGCTGACCGGCGCTTACGCGCTGCCCGGCCTCGACCAGCACCTGCTCGACCCGCCCGCCCAACTCCGCATCCAGTACGACGCTGTCCAACGGCACCACCCAGCCGCGCAGCGGAATGAAATCGTGGAAAGGCGCGGCCACGACGGTTGAGATGGTGATCTTGGACGCATCGACCCGCAGGGTATGTTGCTCGGGACTCAACATCAACCATCCGGCGGCGGCTAGACCAGCGGCCACGGCTGCACCCACCATCAGCGCGGGGCGTGCGAGCCGGCGTCGGACGAGCGGGCGATCCATCGAGCTGACGAACGTCGCCACGCTCACGACACCAGCTCCCGGCAGCGCGCCATCTGGTCAAGGTCACGAACGTACAAATCCTGTCGATCCATCGCGGCATGGATTGCCGCGCGATTCTCGTAGTGGTCTGGATGCTCCGGCTCCAACACGATCGCCTGGTCCATGTCGGTCAGCGCCAAGCCGAATGCGCCTTTGTCGAAGTGCAAGGCAGCGCGATTGACTCGGATCGCGGCCGAATCCCAACCGAGCGCAATGGCGGCGTCATATCCTTGCAGCGCGCCAGTCGCGTTCCCCTGCTCCCGAAGGATATCCGCCCGGAGAGCCTGCGCTTGCGGCTGATCGGGGTTCAGATCGAGGCTCGTCTCGAAATCGACCAGAGCTTCCTCGAGCTCATCCAGACGCAGATGGCACACGGCCTTGTTGAAGAACACTTCAGGGTAGGGAGCGCTGCGCTCGATGGCAGCCGCATATAGCTTTGCTGCCTCTTGATATGTCTCTTGCTCTTGGAAAATGTTTCCAAGCTCGTTGTAGTATTCGGAATAATTTGGATCCATCCTTATGGCGTTCAAATAATGTTCGGTTGCCTCTTCGAATTGGCCTAACATCACGTACACCTGCGCAATATTGTATTGTAGTACCGACCGGTGCAGTAAATGGCGCTCTCCACCCAGCTCTTGGTTGAGAAAATCAAATCCGCATTTGCAGAGCTCAAGAGCCTCCTGGCGCCTTCCCTGCCGCGCCCTCAGAAACGCTAAGCCATTGTCTATGAAAACCTTCTGAAACGGGTAGTCGTGGAAGTCCGGTTCGTCCTTGGCCTGCGCGATCTTTTCGACCGCGACCAGGAGGTGGCGCTCCGCGCGTTCAAGGTTCTTCGCCTGCGCGTAGCGCAGATAGTGCATTGCAAAGATGTAGTGCATGCTGGCCACGTGGTGTGGCCGGGAGAGGTGGCTTCCGGCCAGTTCGTCGATCACCCACAGCGCGCTCTCCGGATCGTCCGTCATCACAAAGCAGATGTTCATCTTGCTGACGTAATGGATTCGCCGGGACTGATCGTCGGCCACCAACGCCTCGAAATGCGGCAAGAAAATTCCAATGAAATGGCGTGCTTCATGGTAGAAGCCGTAGCTGTTGTAAATGATGAAAATGCGCACCGCGATGCGGGCCGCCGCCAAGCTGTTGCCCGCGTCGCGATGATGTGCGAGCAGCGCCGGCCAGAGAATTTCGAACCTATTGTCGTCGGCTGCGGCCGCTTGGCTCCCAAGCGTCCCTGCCGCCGTCATGTCGGAGACAATACGGGCCGCGGGGTCGAATGAGACGCCCGACGGCAGGGTCGCCGCAACGAAGCGACACGCGCCAAACATCGCCGGTCCCGCCTTGGCCACGGTCGGCGGGGCTTGGACAATCACTTCGATCAACGAGTCCTTCGCGCCCCGAGCCAGCTCGACAAAGAATCGGGTCGCCAGATTCTGTGCTTTGTCAAAGTGGCGGACGACCACTACCCAGCGCGCCTGTCGCGACTGTTTTTGCTTCCATTGCAGGATCATCCCCACAAGGCCGTGCACCAGTCGGTAGGCGCGGTCGAAGGCGTAAAAGCGTGTCTTCTCGTCTGCCGCCGCGGTATCCGTCAGACACAGATAGACTGGTCGAATGTGGTCCCGACGGGCGATCAGAGCCGAATGCAGTTCGAAAAGGTGCTTCTCGACCAGAGACGTTTCGCCCGCCCCGATCAGCTCGAGGTAGGCCGTCTCCGCCAGATCCGCGACGCCCGCCCAAACTCCGCCCCGTTCGAAATCCGCATCCACGTCGAAGACGCGCTCCGGGTCGCCTGCCGCCTGGAGAGCTTGACTGCGGCCAGCATCGCTGAAGCGCGGACATAAACGCCATATGCTGGTGGGGGCTGCGCCGACGGGAGAAGCGTTCTCGAATATTGGCAGTTGATTCATCGATTGTCTCCGTCCATCGAAGTCAAAATTGCTTCTGCGTTAGCCACAGATACATGCCCGCGCTCAACATCATGAGCATGATGGCGACATAGGTGATTGTGTCGCACGCCGTCCAGAAGGCCGCGGGGGGCCCGCCCAGCAGATGCACGGCGGATCGGATGTATTCCGCCATCGTTGGAAGGAACACGCCAAATAGAATGACAAGCGATCCTATCCGACCGAGCAGCCAGATTGCTGCGAACATGCGCAGCCCTTGCAGGCCACGCGGCGGCAGAGCGGCTGGCGGATCGCCGAAACGGCCGCGCGTCGCGCAGTAAAGCAGACCACGCAGATAATGGCGCGCGTCCCGGTCGAGGTCCGGGTAGCTGAAGTAATTGCACAGCACGAAATAGATGTCGGTCTTGACGAAGATATTGAACTGCCAAGTGACGCCAATGAAGATCTGTAGGATAACCGCCTGCACGAGCTGGATCGTGAGGCCGCCCGCGCCGACGCGGAGCAGCATCCGCAGCACCAGGGTCAACAGCGCTGCGCACAGCAGGTCGACCAAGAGCCCCGCCAGCATCGGGAAGTAGCGCTGCGCTTTTGGCAGCGCCAATATGCCGGTCAAATCGGATTCCGCGACCACTATCCAAAGCCGGTTGCCAATACCGTAGCGCGAACGGATCCCATGTTTCGCCGCCGCGAGCATGTGACCCGATTCATGCAGGGACACTTGCACGAAGGACAGGACCAGAATCAGCAACAGCAGCGGCGTCCGATTGGTGTCCGTGTAGAAGGCGTTTGGATTCACACGAAGCCGCGAATCGATAACGGCGCAGCCAAGCGCATAGGCGATGATCGCGAAGTAGCCGCATAGCATCGGCCAGCCGAACACGGCGCGAGCGAAGCGCGGATCCACATTGAAGACTCTGCGGGCGCTCCGCGGCTCGGAATTTGAAGGAGGCTGCGGCAGCGGCGAGTGGCCGGCGGGATGGACGAAGCCGATTGTCATCAACTGCTCGACGAGGCCGACGACATCGAATGTCTCGCCGCCTTCCGCCGCGAGTTTCGCCTGAATGGACGGCGCGCTCTCCCCGGACCGCAACATCTCAAGGATCCGTACGCCCACCTCCGGAAACTGATAGAAATCACCGGAATCGACGTTCCCTACGAGGTAGGCGTCGTCGTCCTTCTGGACGGAGAGCGGGATGACCGTGTAGGCCTGCGCGTCCTGATTTGGCATCGGCAACTCATTCCGTTGAGGCGTGGCTGACAGGAGCGCGCTCTCCGCGCCGCCGCGTGGGGCTGCCTGGCCCAGCATCGTTTCCATGCCCTGATCAAACATGGTTCACGGAACTTGAGCGGGTCAGGCAGCCCGCCAGTCGAGCTGTGTGTGAGTTACTGAGCGGCGCCCATGCAGCAGCAGTAACAGGCAGCGAGCGTCTTGGTCAGAGCAATCTTCTGGACCTTGATGATCGAGATGGTCTTCATGATACGTGCCTCGTGTGAGTGGCTTCGACAAACAGCTGACGGGGCAACGCCCCGCGCCGCACAGCAAGTAGACGCCAGGGCGAAGGCGAAGTCCTCAGACCGGGCTGAAATTGACGTGAAAGATTGCTGAAAGCCAAGGCGGTACGAGGCCGCTGCGAATCTAAAGCTCGCGGGAATCGCGAGGGATGAACGTGTCATCCCGTCAAGCAGGAGGAAGGCTCGCCCAGTGCGGCGTCCGCGTCCGCCTCACGGACCGCACTTGCTTTGGCCGACGCCGGTCAGGATCTGCTTGCCGTCGTTCGTGTCGACGGCGAAGGCCCCAGCTGGGTTACAGGGCTGAGGCGGTCGCCTCATCAGGGTTCATTTTGCCGAGCGTGATGGCTTGCGCTTCACGCCGCGGGACACAAGGTCGCCGTCACCCTGCCCGCGCGACGGAGACGCCCGTCAGGTCTCAGGCACTTGCGCCTTACGCAAGCCCTCATAGACGTTGTGGCGCTGCTTGAGAAAATCTGCGGTGTCGCAATCCGGGTTTGCGCGGAAGCGGTCGATTGTAAATCGTGGGTTGAGCGCAAGCGCGGCCAAGGCCTCGGCGCGCGCCTCTTGAATTCGATCCATCTGAGCGAATGCGGCCGCGAGGAGGAAGCGGGTGCTTGCGAAGTTCGGATTGATTGCGACCGACTGCATAAGCCAGGTCGTCGCGTCTTCATATCGTCCGACATGGAGCTTCGAGGCCCCCACTATGCCGAGCCAGATGAAGGTCAAGCGATCTCGAGGCGACAGGCGAAGCGCCTGTCGAACATAATGTTCTGTCTCTTCAGGATGACCCACGAAATGCTTGGCAAGTCCGATCGTGCTCCAAGCGGGCGCGAGATTCGGGTCGAGCGCCAGCGCTCGTTCGGCCTCGACTATGCCCTGGGCCGGTCGATTGGAGTACGTCTTGACCGCGCTCAGCAGCAAATGAGCGAGAGCGTTGTCCGGCGCGGATGCGAGCGCCTTCGATAACGAGGCCTCAGCCGACAGGAGGCGCCGTCCTCGTTCGGCGCTCGACCAGTCCGCCACTTCCCAAAAGTCCGCGCACCCGCTGCCAACCAATGCGTCCACGTTATCGGGCTCTATGGACAAGGCTCGATCAAAGAGAGCGCGGGCTTGGGATAGGTGCGCCGGGTAAGGTCCCATGTTTATCCACGCCATCCCTTGAAGATAGAGATCCAGCGCGTCGGGGTTGGGCGCTCGTTCTGACCGTCTGGCCTCAGCGGCGATCAACGCCCCGCCCAGTTGGCTGGCAAGCCGCGCCGAGATCTCGTCCTGCAACTCGAAGAAGTCCGCCACAGGCTTGTCGAACCGCTCCGCCCAAAGATGATGGCCGCTTTCCGCGTCGACAAGCTGAACGCTCACGCGCATGCGTCTGCCGACCCTCTGAACGCTTCCCTCGAGCACGTAGCGAACATTGAGCTCTCGCCCGATCGTCTTCGTGTCCAGCGCTTTCCCCTTGTAGGTGAAGGCCGTGTTGCGCGCGATCACGAAAGCGCCCCGGATGCGGGATACGTCCGTCGTCAGGCACTCCGTGATACCGTCAACAAAGTACTCCTCTTTGGGGTCGTCGCTCAGATTGACAAATGGCAGGACGACAAGAGAGAGACGCGGCGCTCCCAAGGCGGCGGGTTGGTCGCCCTTGCCGTCGATCACGCTCACAACGGCAGCGGACGCGCGGTCAGCGCCTCGTGCGGGTCGCGGTCCATCGAGTCGACAGTCCTTCCCCGGCAAGTCATCTGGAGGACGGGGCCAATTCGCATTCTTACTCGCGGTCAGGAGAGGGCCAACCTGGATCTCGACGCCGTCATTGAAGGGTAAAAATTGTCGATTGGCCACCACGTTGAGCATAGCGTTGGGCCTCCCTCCTGGCCCCGTGGCGGACTCGTGGTGACCATCGCGGTCAGCGGACGACATCGCTGTCAACTGTGCGATTCCGTCACCGCGTTCGCCCGCGGTGGAGGTGGCGGCGACTCGAAAAGCATTCGGCGGAATAGCCTTCGGACAATCGACGACCTCGATTTCGGTCTTGAAATCGTCTGCGCTTGGTATCGCAACAACGTCGACTGCGATTTGGTAGCCATGGCGAGGTCGTGTCCGCAGGATCTGCTGCCCCTCGGCGCCGAGAGCGTTACGTATTTCGTGCACGCACTGTGTGATATTGTTTTCCGTAACGAAGAGACCAGGCCAGACCGAATTCATAATCGTATCGCTGGATAGCGTGCGCCCGGCGTTCTTGGCGAGGAGCAGGAGCATGGAAAAGGATTTTGGGCGTAGAGGCGCTTCCACGCCTTCGGCCGTCAGCAGGACCTTGCGCTCAATATCCAGTGTGAAGCGCCCGATCCGATAGGCTGCATATCGTGTCGGGGAAACGGCGCGTTGACCTAGTGTGGCCATCCCACGTTGCTCCTGTCCGCTAGCGAGTGTGGCAAAGGCGCATCCCGACCGGCGGTTTCCCACCTGGAGTTGCAGTGAGGTGCAACCAATGGCTGTTGTACCGTCGCACCCAGGTCCAGTCTGTGATGACTGTCACGCCCCGGGCGGGCATGGCTCGGCCACATCAACGGCATGTTTGGATGCGATGGCTCTCTGTATCAAGGGGCGATAATATTGGCGGTCCAACCGGCAAATCCCGCCGGCGGAATTTAGAACGAGCGCCCGGACGTCTGCCGTTGCGCTTGGTTTCGTTCTTCAGCGGTAAGCGCTCGCTGCCGTCGACCCTGCCCCTGACGACTGCGCGCTCGGGAACGCGTCCCACTTTGCGCTGTCGCGCGCTTGATTGGTTTCAATACTGAAGGACTTCCGCCACGGCGGATGTCTCCTTTGGGCGAAGACCGCGCCTAGTCGGCCGATTCATCTAAAGCACGGGGTATAGGTGCTTGAGCTTGATGCGAGCGGTCTCGGTTGTGAAGCGCCAGTCGGCCTTTGCGTGATGCTGGTTGCGGTGTTTGACCCAGGCGGCGACCTCGCGTTCGAGGGCGTGTTTATCTGGAGCCTCTTGCAAAATTCATCGAACGCGGCGAATTCTCCCTGTGTTCGCGGGGCGGAGCGGCCGGCGTTCAGGCTGGCGCGGGCCTGAGTTGCGTCACGCGGAGTATTTGATCAACCGCGAGCGCCA
>NZ_JBKQOT010000684.1:0-4112 GCF_052145395.1 Roseiarcus sp. | reverse complement strand
TCGTCCGTGCCAGCGTACATCACGTTCACCGGCGCGCCTCCGGGCCAATTCGATGCGACGGTCGCCGGCACGAGCATCCAGCTCCAGGACGGGGTCAGCTACAGCCTTTCGACTCTTGCTGCCGGCGTAGATGTCACAAACTACCCGTCAGGTCGGGTTTTCGTTTCCCTCGGGGCCGGACTGACCGGTCTCAGCCCCAGCAACGATTACGCGCCCAACTTCCTTAATCCGAACGGGCCAAATTTCACGACCCGGATGGACAAGTACGAAATCACCTATAACGGCTCGACCGGCGGCGCCAATCTGAGCTCGACCGACTTCTTTGGCATCCCTCTGGAACTGAAGACAACGGGAGGCGCCCATCCGACGACACTCACCTGGAATTACGATGGCGCCGTCAACACGGCCACGGTCTTCCAGAACCTCGCCGCCCTCGAGGGTTACCAGACCGACACGACTTCCAACACCCTCGGCGCCCTCGTCGTCAACGGCGCCGACGGCGTCACGATCGACACGCCTAGCGGACCCTTGACCGGGGTGGTTCGCATCATCGCGCCAAGCACCACCAACGGCGGGACGACGCCGTACCCGGGCTTCGACAACTACTTGACCTATCTTGAGACGGGCGGAACCGGCTCGACGCCGATCCACGCCGACATCGCAGGCCAAAACGGACAATACCCGAAAGGCGGGGCGTTCCAGAACTATAATTTGGACGCCTACATCTCGAATACCGCGCAGACGATCAATGGGCTGTCGATCCATCCCGGCGATCTTGTGCTCAATGGCCAGGTGACGCTCGGGGCCACCTCGAGCAACCTGACCATTCTGGTTAGCAAGGCGAACCTGTCCTCATACGCCATCTACGGCGCGAACCCTTCGTTCACGATCTGCCCCAGCTGTTCGGACCCTTACAACGTCGTCCAAAAGGCGATCGCCGACTATTTCTCCGGACTGAACTTCGGCTTCGTCGGCAGCACGGCGCCCAATCCGAACGCACCGGGAAAGACGATTGGCGCTTCGCCCTCCTGGACCTGGTACGGCAACCAGCCGAACGGAGGCGGGCCCAAGCCGCTGCCGCTGAGCGACGCCTATGCCGCCGCGCAGCCGGGCGACCCCTACTACAACGCGTACGCCGGCTATCTGAACAACAGCAGCGCCCCGGTGACGGACAGCTACGGCTTTCCCTACACGGACCGGCTCACGAGTCCTTTGGCGCCTCTCGACCCGAACACGATCCTGACGATGACCATTCTGCCCGACGTGGCCGCGTCCGGTACGGACGCCTGGGAAATCACGGTCGCCTCGGCACAGACGCAAACGTATTCGAGCGTCATCTTCGGCCCCAGCCCGTCCTCTGCGCTCACGGTCGACGGCGGCGGAACGGCAATTCTGTCCGGCCAGAACACCTACTCGGGCGGCACGACGATCACTGGGGGCACGACCGTTCAGGTCACGAACTCGAACCCGGGGGTTTCCTCCTCGATCGGCACGGGCGGCCTCACGCTGGACGACGGAATCCTGCAGGCGGGCGCGAACGATCTCACCTTCAACAACGCCGTATCGCTGACGAGCAACGGCGGGACCTTCGACACGAACGGCAATACGCTGACCTGGAGCGGCGCCGTCTCCGGCGAGGGTGAACTGATCAAGGTCGGGACCGGGACCCTGATCCTGACCGGCGCCAACACCTATGCAGGCGGCACGCTCCTCGATTTCGGCACGCTCGGGATCGGGTCGAACGGCGCGCTCGGCGCAGGCGCCCTCCTTATGCAGCCCGGCACGACGCTGCAGTTCGAGGCGAGCGGGCTCACGCTCCCGAACCCGATCGTGCTGAACGCCGATCCGACCATCGACACCGGATCGAATACGGACACGATCTCGGGCGTCATCTTGGGGCTGGGCGCGCTCAACAAGATCGGCTCGGGAACGCTCATCCTGTCCGGCGCGAGCACCTATTCGGGCGCGACCGACGTGCAGGCGGGGACGCTCGGGGTGACGGGATCGCTCGCCTCGACCGTCACGGTGGAATCGGGCGCAATCCTCGGCGGAACGGGGACGATCGGCGGGCTCATCGCCAACAGCGGGGCGACCATCGCGCCGGGCGTGCTTCAGCCCTATGCGACGTTCACCGTCAACGGCGTGGCCTTTTTAGCGGCCGGCTCGACGTTCGCGGTCACTATCGGTCCCGCCGGCCAGAACGACAAGCTCGTCTCCACCGGACCGACGACGATTTCCGGCGGAACGGTGGAGATCGTCGCTGCGAGCGGAACCTATGCCCCCTCGACGCGATACACGCTCATCAGCGCCGAGGGCGGCGTCTTCGGGGCTTTCGCCTCGCTTTCGACCAGCGCGAGCTTCGCCTTCCTCGACCCGAGCCTGAGCTACGACGCCAACGACGTCTATCTGGGTTTTGCCGTCCAGCCGTTTGCTTCGGTGGCTCAGACACCCAATCAGGTCGCGACCGCGATGGCGCTCCAGGCGCAGCCGGCCGGCTCGCCGCTCTACGACGCGCTCATCGGCCAGACCGCGCCGGGCGCGCTCCAGGCTTTTGACGCGCTGTCGGGGGAAATCCACGCGAGCGCGGCCTCGGCGGCGTTCGACGATCAGCGCCTGCCGCGCGAAGCGGTGTTCGACCGTCTTGCAACGCCCTATGACGGCGCGCTCGCCGGCGGCGCGCAAACCGTCCAGACGCTTCTGGCGCCGAACCCGACCCAAGTCTTGGCCGCCTGGGGCCAGGCGTTCGACGACTGGGGCCATATCGGCGGCGACGGCAACGCCGCGACCCTCACCAACGATGTCGGCGGCCTGGTCTTCGGCGCGGACGCGACCCTTCAGGGCCGCTATCGCCTCGGTGTCGCCGGCGGCTACGACGATTCGACGCTCGGGCTCAATGCGCGCAGTTCCTCCGGCAGCGTCTCGACGACCTTTATCGGGCTCTACGGCGGCCTCAACGACGGCGCGCTGCAGCTCAGAGGCGGCGGGTTCTACGGCGCCAATCATTACGGAACGAGCCGCACGGTGGACCTTACCGGATTCGGCGGCTCGCTCAGCTCCGGCTACGGCGGCGATACGTGGCAGGCGTTCGCGGAGGCCGGCTGGCGGATGCCGCTCGGCCAGCTTGAGGCCGCATCCGCCTGGGTCGAGCCGTTCGCCGGCCTGACGGGGCTTCAGATCGCGACAGGGAGCTTCAGCGAGTCGGTCGGGGCCGCGGCGCTCAACGGCGCTTCGGCGGCCTACGACTACGGGATCACGACGCTCGGCCTGCGCGGCGAGGCCTCCCTTTCCGCCTGGGCGCCGCTCGTGGCGAACGCCAGGATCGGGTGGCAGTACGCGTTCGGCGACGTGACGCCGACCTCGACCATGGCCTTCGCCAGCGCTCCCACCGTTCCCTTCGCGATCGCCGGCGCGCCGGTCGCGCGCAGCGCGCTCGCGCTCGAAGTGGGCGTCGATTGGCGTTTCACGGCGAACGTCAAGCTCGGCGTCTACTATTCCGGCCTCATCGCCTCGAACGCGAGCGACAACGCCATCAAGGCCAAGCTCGAAGCGAAATTTTGACGGAGCGGCCCTTGCGGTCGATCCTTCTCGCCCGAGTGGAGTCTGGCCTAACCCTCAAGATCCCGAGCCGGATTGTCAGGCGCGCTGGACGGCGATGACGATCCTCATGATTAATCTACCGTCCCCGTACCAATAAAGCATTCCCGCTGCAGCCAAATTACACCTTCCGCCCGATCGCCAGAAACTTTTCGGCCCGCGCCTCGCGGATCTGGTCGGGACTCATGTTCTGCATCGCCTTCAAGGCTTCCGAGATCGCCCGGCCGGTCGCGGCGACCGCCGTCTCCGGGTCGCGATGCGCCCCGCCGAGCGGTTCCGACACGATCGTATCGACGATGCCGAACCTGAGCAGGTCCTGGGCGGTGATCTTCATGCCGGTCGCCGCCTCCTGCGCCTTCGACGAATCCCGCCACAGGATCGAGGCGGCCGCTTCCGGCGAGGCGACGGTGTAGATCGCGTGCTCCAGCATCAGCACCTTGTTGGCGGTGGCGAGGGCGATGGCGCCGCCCGAGCCGCCCTCGCCGATGATCGTCGCCACATTGGGGACGCCGAGGGCG
>NZ_JBKQOT010000683.1:0-16230 GCF_052145395.1 Roseiarcus sp. | reverse complement strand
CTCGGAGGCGGTCGGCGCGGCGATGATGGGCTCCGACGCAACGATGGAGCGTGCAGCGTGAGCGCCATCCCGATCACGAGCGCGGCCGGTCCGCGCGGCGGCGTTCTCAGGCGGTTCGCCTCGCAGGAGGCGCTGCTCGCAGTCGCCGTGATCGGACTTGCGGTGATCGTCGGCTTCGTCAATCCGCGCTTTCTCGCCTATCGCAATCTGGCCGACATCCTGCTCGGCAACGCCTATATTGCGATCGCGGCGATCGGCATGTCGATGGTGATCGTCTCCGGCAACATCGACATCTCGGTCGGCGCGCTGATCGGCGTGCTCGCCACCGTCAGCGGCTCGCTCGCGGTCGCCGGCGCGCCGACGGCCGTGACTTGGCTCGCGCCGCTCGTCCTCGGCGTCGCGGTGATGGCGGCGCAAGGCGTGGTGGTCGCCTATCTGCGCATTCCCGCGATCGTGGTCACGCTCGGCATGCTGTCGATCCTCAAGGGCGGCCTCATCAGCGTCACCGGGGGCAAGTGGATCACCGACCTGCCGCAGAGCTTCCATCTCGCCGACCTCAATGTGCTCGGCGTCCCGATGCCGGTCGTGATCATGGTCGCAGCCACTGTGCTGGCGGCGCTCTGGATGCGCTATTCGCCGAGCGGCCGCGCGGTCTATGCGACCGGCGGCAATGCGGAAGCGGCGCGGCTCTGTGGCGTCAACCCGCAGCGTACTGTCGTGATGGTGTTCGCCATCCACGGGCTCTTCGCCGGGCTTGCGACGCTCGTCTATGCGACGCAGCTTCGCGTCATCCAATCGACTACGCCGTCCGGTCTCGAGCTCACCATCATCACCGCATCTGTGGTCGGCGGCGTGAGCATCCTCGGCGGCGTCGGAACTGTGGTCGGCTCGACGCTCGCCGCCATTCTGATCGCCGAGATCACCAGCGCTCTCGTCTTCATCAATGTCTCGCCCTACTGGACCGACGCCTTGCGCGGTGGGCTGATCCTCGTGACCGTCATCGCCGATATTCTCCGCCGCCAACGCCGCGCCGCACGGGGGTGGAAGAAATGAGCATCGCGACCGACACTGCCGCCCGCGGCGCCCCGTGGTGGCTTAAGCGTCATGAGACGCTGCTCGCGATCATCCTCATCCTTGCGCTGATCGGCCTCGGCGCCTTCAACAACCGCTTCCTCACGGTCGACAATCTGCTCAATCAGGGCCGGCTGATGACGGAGATCGGCCTGATCGCGCTGCCGATGACCTTCATCATCATCACCGGCGGAATCGACCTCTCGGTCGGGGCGACCGTCGGCCTTAGCGCAGTCATGCTCGGCTATTCGTGGAAGACGTTCGGCTTTCCGATGCCGCTCGCGATCGTCTTTGCGCTGTTCATCGGCGGCCTGGCGGGTTTCGTCAACGGCTTCGTGATCACCCGGATCAAGGTGCCCCCGCTCATCATGACGATCGCCACGCTCGCGCTCTACCGCGGCCTTGCGGAGGGGGTGAGCCAGGCGCATTCCGTTCGTGGATATCCCGAGTGGTTCTATGTCCTGGGCCAGGGCGACATTTTCGGCGTGCCGACGCAGCTCCTGATCCTGATCGTCCTGATCGTGATTGCGGGCGTCGCGCTCGACCGGACCACCTTCGGGCGCGCGCTCTACGCCATCGGCTCGAACGAGACCGCGGCGCGCTTTTCCGCGCTCAACGTCGATCGCACGAAGCTCATCATCTACACGCTCTCCGGTCTTGCCTCAGGGCTCGCGGCGGTGGTGCTCGTCTCGCGCGTCACGACCACGCGCATGGACATGGGGATGGGCTACGAGCTCGACGTGATCGCGGCGGTCGTGCTCGGCGGGACCAGCATCTTCGGCGGCTCCGGCACGATCTGGGGCACGGTGATCGGCCTGGTGATGATCCAGCTTTTGAAGAACGGGCTGGCGCTGACGGGGGTCAAGGGCGACGCGACCATCGTCGTCATAGGGGTGGCGCTCATTCTCTCGGTGCTGATCGCAAGCTCGCTCCAGCGCCGAAGGGAATGACGGCAAATATGTTCAGCCGCGTTTTGCGGCGAAGCAGGGAAGGAAGCGACAATGATAACGAAATATCTCATGACGACGGCGGCGGCGGCTTTCGCGCTGTCCGTCTGGGGCGCGGGCGCGAACGCGGCCAGCAAGTGGGACGGCGGCGACGATCTGCCGACGAGCCCGCTTGAATGCGGGACGGGCGCCGCCGCGGCGACTGCGCCGGTGAAATACGACGGCGGGCAGCCGACCAACCCGCCGAACAACGCCGGCAAGGAGATCACCATCGTCGATGTGCCGAAGCTGATCGGCATCGGCTACTTCAACGCGACGTCGAAGGGCATCCAGGACGCCGCCAAGGAGCTCGGCAACGTCAAGGCCAAGACCGACGGCCCGACCGAGGCCAAGATCGACGAGCAGATCAAGTTCATCGACAACTATATCACCAGCGGCGTGGACGGCATTTTGTTCGCCGCCAACGATCCCGTCGCGATCGCGCCGGTACTGAAAAAAGCGCTTTCCAAGGGCATCCACGTCGTCGGCTACGACGCCAACTCGACGCCCGACGCGCGCGAATGGTTCGTCAACCAGGCCCAGTTCAACGGCATCGGCAAGGCGATGATCGACTCGATGGCCAAGGAGAGCGGAGAGGACGCCAGCTTCGCCATCGTCACCTCGACCTTCACCACGCCAAACCAGGCGCGCTGGATCGCGGAGATGCAGGCCTATGCGGCCAAGTGCCATCCGAAGCTGCAGTGGCTCGAGACGGTCGAGGCGCAGGAGGACAACAACCTCTCCTTCAACCAGGCGACCACGCTCATCAACAAATACGGCGACAAGCTCAAGGGCCTGTTCGGCATGACCTCGGTCGCAACGCCGGCTTCCGCCGAAGCGGTGAGCAAGGCAGGCCTCTGCGGCAAGGTCGCAATCGTCGGCCTCGCCACGCCGAACGCGATGAAGCCCTACGTGCATAACGACTGCGTCAAGTCAGTGGTCCTGTGGAACCCGATCGATCTCGGCTATGCGGCGACCTACGTCCTGCGCGCCGCAGTGGACGGCAAGCTCAAGCCCGGCGACGCGTCGGTCGAGGGCGGCAAGCTCGGCAAGCTCAACGTGATCAACGGCAGCGAGGTCCTGCTTGGGCCGCCCTTCATCTTCACCAAGGACAACATCGACAAGTTCGACTTCTGATCGCGTACGAGTCCCCTCTCCCCGCGGAACGGGGAGAGGGTTGGGATAAGGGGCCACGCAAACGGTTGAACACCTGGCCCCCATCCCGGCGCTCGGAAGGGGGCGCGCGCGGAGAAGGGAAAGCCGAGGCTTACGATGCAGCGTCACGCCTTCAAGATGTTCCTTAATCCGGGCGCAGCGCACGAATACCGCCAGCGTCACGACGCGATCTGGCCGGAACTCAAAGCCCTGCTCAAGGAAAAGGGCGTCGTCAACTATTCGATCTTCCTCGACCCCGACACCAACACGCTGCTCGCCTATCTTGAGCGGCCCGAACATCACGGCATGGACGAGTTGCCGCTCGATCCCGTCATGCAGCGCTGGTGGGCGTCAATGAAGGACATCATGGCCGCGAACGCCGACGGCAGTCCGGTCACGTCGCCTTTGGTGGAAGTCTTCCATCTCGACTGATCGCGAGGCCGGCGCCCGCGCCCTGGCTTTCGCCGGCGTTACTCGATCGTTGCGTGATTTTCATCGAGCGTTTGCGACGCGGCGCCGGACGCAGGGGCGGCCCTGGGCACGTGGAACATGAGGATCAGCGGGAAGGCGATGAGAGAGAAATACGCCATGATGAGGAAGTCGTTGCAGTAGGCGATCGTCGCCGCCTGCTGAGTGACCAATCCGTCGAGCATGGCCAGGCCCTGCGCGCCGGACGAGGAGAAGCTTCCTGCGGCGTTGGGCAGCTTCATCGCATCGTTGAAGGGGGTCACGAACTCGGTGAGGTGGCTGTGGAAGATTGCGGTGTTGTTGACGAGATTGGCGATCATCAACGAGATGCCGATCGAAGAGCCGATGTTGCGAACCAGCGTCCACATCGCGGCGCCATAGGTGCGAAACTCCGCCGGCAGAGTCGAATAACCGACCGTCTGCAGGGGCACGAAGACGAGACCGAGCCCGGCGCCCTGCGTAACGCTGGTGACAACGATCAGGCTCCCTGGCGTCTCGGCGTTCCAGCCGGACATCTGCCACAGCGCGTAGGTCGCGATCGACCAGCCGACCAGCATCAACCCCCGCGGATCGACGCCATTGTTGAGCAGGCGGCCCACGAGCATCATGGAGCCGAGCGTGCCGATGCCGCGCGCGCCGAGCATGAAGCCGCTCGTCACCACCGGGTACCCCAGCAGGGTCTGAAGGAAGGGCGTCAACAGCGCCATTGTCGCAAGCAGGATGAGGCCGTTCAGGAACATCATTCCGTTGGCGAGGGCGAAGTTGCGGTCGCGGAACATTCTGAGCGGGATGAACGGGCGGCCGGTCGTCGCCGCCTCGGCGAAAAAGAAGTAGAATCCGACCACCGAAAGAATCGCCTCGACGACGATTTCGCCCGAATCGAACCAGCCGAGGTCCTGTCCGCGGTCCAGCATCAATTGGAGGGCGCCGACGCCGAGCGACAGGCTGAGAAAGCCGATCCATGAGAACGGCGTCCGAAAGGTCGGCGTCTCGCGCATGAGGAACGCGAGGCCGACTGCGGTCAGCACGCCAAACGGCAGGTTGACATAGAACACCCAGCGCCAGGAGTAGGAATCCGTCAGCCAGCCCCCGAGCGTCGGGCCCATGATGGGCCCGAGCATCACGCCCATGCCGAACGTCGCCATCGCCGACCCGCGTTTTTCCACGGGATAGATGTCGAGCATCACGGCCTGGGCGAGTGGCACGAGCCCGGCGCCGAACACGCCCTGCAACAGCCGAAAGCCGACCATCTGCCCGATCGTCTGGGCGATCCCGCACAGCATCGAAGCGAGCGTGAAGCCGGCGGCGGACATGACGAACAGCCTTTTGCGGCCGAACCGGTTCGCAGCCCAGCCTATCGGCCCGGTCATGATCGCCGAGGCGACGATGTAGGAGGTCAACACCCAGTTGATCTGATCCTGGGTCGTCGAGAGCGAGCCCTGCATGTAGGGCAGCGCGACGTTGGCGATGGTCGTATCGAGCGCCTGCATGACGACAGCCAGCATCACGCCGATCGTCAACAGCGTGCGACGCGTGGGGCTGTCATCGTTGAACGCGTCGGTCATCGCTTCTCGGGCGCGGGCGGCGCCACGGGGATGCGAGCCGCTCGAGCAGGTCCGCAAGGCGGCAGTCTAGAGCGCGCGCCAAACCGGTGTCGACGGACGGATTGTCGCGGTCGGACACCGTGACGCGGCCCATCGCCCGTGACGATGGGCCGCACCCGTTCGGCGCCGCGCGCCATGGATTTCCCGTGGCGGCCTCGCCTAGACTTCCGCGAAACTTCGTCGGGGACTTCAAACTCGAGCGCCGGGGGAGGGCGCGATGGCGCTGTCGCAGGACCTGTTCGACGCGATCGTGGACGGCAAAGCGCCGCTCGCGCGGCCGGTCGAGGAGGCGCTCGCGAAGGGCGCCGACCCGGTTGCGCTCATCACCGAAACCATGATTCCGGCGACGAGGTCGGTAAGCTAGCGGCTGCGATTGTCGCTTTCCGGAGCGGCGCATTGCAGCCCGGTCGGGTCGCCGTTGACCGGACCGCGCGCCGATCGGCGTCGTGGTCATCGCGGTGATGGGTCGTGGCGGAGCTAAACGTCCTTGTCAGCGCGCTCACCTCGGCGAGCGCCCGCATTCTGAACGCAATTCGCGACGCTCGGACAGTGATAAAGGTCGGCAGATGCGCAACGAAATCGACTTCAGTCTCACGGGGCGTCTGGACTCGTTTGTGGCGAACGCGCCGGACGCGGCCGCCATGTTCGATCGCGATATGCGCTACCTCGCGACGAGTCCGCGCTGGCTCAAGGACTATAACATCGAGGGGCCGATTATCGGCCGTAGCCACTACGATGTGTTTCCCGAAATTCCGGAGCGCTGGAGGGAGCTCCACAAGCGCGCGCTGGCCGGAGAGGCCTTTTCTCAAGAATGCGAGGCGTTCGAGCGCTCGGGCGGCGCGATCCAGTGGCTGAGGTGGCAAGTCATGCCCTGGCGCCTCCCGGAAGGCGGCGTTGGGGGGGTCGTGATCTTCACCCACGACGTCACCGAGATGAAAGCCACCCAGACCGCGCTCGCCGAGCGCGAGGCGCATTTGTGCTCGATCCTCGCCACGGTTCCCGAGGCAATGATCGGGATCGACGAGCAGGGTCTGGTGACGTTGTTCAGCGCGACGGCGACGTCATTGTTCGGGTATCGCCCGGAAGAGGTCGTCGGCCGCAATGTAAAGATGCTGATGCCCGAGCCTGACCGGTCCGAGCACGATGCTCACATCGCCAACTATCTCAGGACGGGGGAGGCCCACATCATCGGATTCAGCCGGCTGGCCCGGGCTGTCGCCAAAGACGGGACCGTCCTCCCGGTCGAGCTTTCCGTGGGCGAGGCGCGTGCGAACGGCCGGCGCATCTTCACCGCCTTCTTCCGCGATCTGACCAGCCGGCAGAAGGCGGAGGAGGAACTCCGGCAGTCCATGAAGATGGAGGCGGTTGGGCAGCTGACCGGCGGCATCGCGCATGACTTCAACAACCTCCTGATGGCGGTGATCGCAAATCTGGAGTTGCTCGTCCCACAACTCAGGGATCCCGACCAGCGCGAACTCGCGAGCGAGGCGCAGGGCGCCGCGCAGGACGGCGCCAAGCTCGCCGCGCAACTCCTCGCCTTCGGTCGACGCCAGCCGCTCAATCCCGAGCCGACCGACGTCGTTTCTCTGCTTGCGAATTTCGCCGGCCAACTGCGCCGGACGCTCGGCGAGGCCATCGAACTCAACCTCGTGACGCCTCCGTCGGCGAGCCTCACGGTCGTCGACTCCGAGCAACTGCAAAATGCCCTGCTCGACCTCGCGCTCAACGCGCGGGACGCGATGCCGCGCGGCGGGCGATTGACCGTCGAGGTCTCATCTGTCCGGCTCGACGCCGATTACGCCCAGATGTACCCGGAGGTCCGGACCGGCCGCTATATCCTGGTCACGGTCTCCGACACGGGGACGGGCATGTCGGGAGAGGTGCGCCGCCGCGCCTTCGAGCCCTTCTTCACCACCAAGCCGGCGGGGGCCGGCGCAGGGCTCGGCCTCAGCATGGTGTATGGATTCGTCAAGCAGTCCGGCGGCCACATCCAGATCTACAGCGAACCGCGACAAGGCACGAGCGTACGACTTTACCTCCCGGTCGTCGACGCCGCTGGGGAGGGGCGGGGCGCCGAGGCGCAGGCCTCGAATCTCCCGATGGGATCGGACGCGATTCTCGTCGTCGAGGACGATCCGCGCTTGCGACGCGTGCTCAGCCGGCGGCTGAGGAGCCTCGGCTACCAGGTCGTCGAGGCGGAGAACGGCCCGGCGGCTATGGCTCAGCTCATGGCCCGACCTGAGGTCGCGCTCGTCTTCACCGACATGACGATGCCAGGCGGCATGACGGGCCTCGAGCTTGCCGAGGCGGCGCTGGCGGTGAAGCCCGCCCTCAAGGTTCTCTTCACCTCGGGCTACGCCGAGCCGGCGATCGCTCGGCTCGGACTGAAGAAGGGCGCCTGGCTCAAGAAGCCGTACACCGCGGGCGAACTCGCTGCGAAGCTCCGCGAAGTTCTGGACAAGCCGGCCGGGTGAACGCGATCAGCGTCCCATACACGCGTCCGCCATGCGTTTGAGCTCGGCGCCGCGCTCGCCTTCGGCCGGGCCTTTGCCGAGTCTCGCGGCCTCGTCGGAGCGCTCGATCGCGTCCTTCACGCATTGGCAGCCGCTGTCGCACTCGTCGGCCGCGCGCCCTCTCGCGACGCAGGAACGGTTGCAGGCGGCGAGGAAGGCGGAATCGTCCAGCTTCGGCGGCGCCCAAGGCGCGACGAGGCCGGAGGCTGCGACGGTCCAGACGAGGGCGATCAAGATCGGTTGGTGCAGCAGGTAGACCGCAAGGCTGTGCCGTCCAGCGAAAGCGATCGCCCAAGCCGGCGCCGAGCGCGCTCGCCAGCGGCCTGGCCTCATTAGCCAGGGCAGGACGCCCGGCAGCCGGGCTGCGCCGAGACCGAGGAGCGTGACGCCCGCCCATGGCAGCAGCGGGCGCCAGTCGAGCGTGTTGGGCAGCGCCTCGCCGAGGCCAAGCCACAGGAGCGCCGGCGGGTCGAACGCCTTCGAGTGGACGAAAAACGGCAGAGCGATCGCCACCACGCCGGCGGCGAGGCTCGCTGCGGCCGGCGCTTCGATCAGGGGCAGAGCGATGAGGCTCGCCAGGGCGATGCAGTGGAGGATGCCGAACCCAATCGTCAGCCCCGGCGCGAAGAAAGAGCTTCCGATTGTCACGAGAGCGGCGGCGCCGACGATCAGCGCAAAACGCCTGCCGAAGGCGGAGAGGTTCAGCCGATCGCGATGGGCGAGCGCGAGCGACACCCCAACCAGCGCCAGAAACGCACTCGCGACGGTATGCGACAGGAGACGCATGGGCGGCGTGAACGGCAGGAGCGGAGAGACGACCCCGAAGTCGGCGAGGTCCCAGCTCAGGTGGAAGCTCGCCATGCCGATCAGCGCGACGCCGCGCGCGACGTCGACCGCGTCGACGCGCCCGCCGGGCTTCGGGGGATCGTCTACCGGCCCGTGGGCGGCGGTCACGCCGCGGCTTCGAATATGGCGTCGTCGAGGACGAACTCGCCCTCGAATTCGACCGGCCCGGTCATCTGCACGCGGTCGTCCGATTCGCGCCATTCGATAAGGAGTTCGCCGCCCGGCAGGCGGACGACGGCCCTGCGCGCGAGGAGCCCGAGGCGAACGCCGGAGACGACGGTCGCGCAGGCGGCCGAGCCGCACGCGAGCGTCAGGCCGACGCCGCGCTCCCACACGACGGCGGTCGCCGCGTCGGGCGCGTCGATATGGGCGAAGGTCACGTTGACCTTTTCCGGAAACGTCGGATGGACTTCGATCCGCGCGCCTGAGCCTGCCGCGTCGACGTCGGCGAGGTCGGGGACGAAGAACGCCGCATGCGGGTTGCCCATGTTGGCCGTCGCGGCCGGGCCGAGCGCCGCCAGCGGATCGCCCGGGGCCCAGGCGAGGTCCACCCGCCGCGTGTCCTCGACGGCGTGGGCGAGCGGGATGTCGCGCCAGCCGAGCCGCGGCGGCCCCATGTCGACCCGGTACGATGCGGACCCGACCCGTTCGCAGGCGATGACGCCCGCCTCCGTCTCGACCGCGAGCGAGGTCACGCGGAGCTCGCGGCTGAGGCGGTCGGCGACGCAGCGGGTCCCGTTGCCGCAGGCGCCGGCGAGGCTGCCGTCGTTGTTGTAGATGCGGACATAGGCGGCCGTCCCCGGCGTCCGGGGCGTGCTCAGCGTCATCATCTGGTCGTAGTCAAGTCCCGGCGCGCGGTGAATGGCGCGCGCTTCTTCCGCGCTCGGCGCGCCGGGCGCGCCGCGCAGGTCGAGGACGAGGATCTTGTTGCCCGCCCCGTTCATGCGCTGAATTCGCCGCCCCGCCAGGGTGCTTCCGCTCAAACCGTCACTCTCCCTTCGCGGCGCCCGCGCCGGAGAACCGGCGCGCCGACCGGTCGATCGCCCGCGCGCCGAGCCGCGTCAAGGCCTCGCGCAAGGCCTCGTCGCCGATTGCGGCGGCGGCCCGCCGCGCCTCCGCCTCCGCCGCCTCGCTCGGCGCCGGCGCGGCCCCCCGTTTCTCCTTTAGCGGCGGCAATGGTCCCTGGCGAAACGCGATCCGGTCGACGCAGCGCCAGCCGAGATGGGCGTTGACCCGCTCGACGATGATCGCCGCGTTGTGTTGCGCCTCCAGCGCGAAGGCGCCGTCCACCCTGAGCACCAGCGTGGCCGGGGCGACCGGCGCCTCGGGATCGCGCTTTGCCGGGCGCGGCGCCCATTGCAGCTGCAGCGGCCGGGCGTACCTGGCGACGCTGTCGCCGACGATCGCCGGCCAGTCGGCGATCAGGCTGGCCTCGCCGAGGCCGCGCGCCGCAAGCGCCTCGTTGATGACGCCGCGCAGGAGCTCATCGAGCGGCTTGGCGCCGCGCCGCTGAAAAGTCATGGTCGCACGAAGGAGCGAGTCTTTCGCATGAACCATCATTTAAGCTTGGCCGGGCTCGAGGAAAAGCGGGATGCGATCGTCGCACGGACCTTGCAATGGTGGGACGGCGCCCGACGCTCGCTCGCTTGGCGGGCAGAGCCCGGAGAAGCGCCGGACCCCTATCGGGTCTGGCTCTCGGAAGTGCTGCTCCAGCAGACGACAGTTCAGGCCGTGTCGCCCTACTACCGGGCGTTCATCGAGAAATGGCCGACCGTCGAGGATCTGGCCTCCGCGCCGATCGAGGCGGTGATCAGCGCCTTCGCCGGACTTGGCTATTATTCCCGCGCGCGGAATCTTCACGCCTGCGCCAGGGAGATCGCGAGGCGCGGGGGCCGGTTTCCGTCCGACGAGGCGGTCCTGCGGGCGCTTCCCGGCGTCGGCGCTTACACGGCTGCGGCAATCGCGGCGATCGCCTTCGATCGACAGGCGGCGCCGGTGGACGGCAACATCGCGCGCATTCTCGCCCGCCTCATGAGGCTCGAGACGCCGATCATGGAGTCTCGGAACGTGATCGCATCCGCGGCGAAGGCGCTTGCCCCCTCCCGCCGCGCCGGCGATTTTGCCCAGGCGCTGATGGACATTGGCGCAACCCTCTGCCGGCCACGGAACCCGGACTGCAGCGCGTGTCCACTGCGCCCGGACTGCGCCGCGTCGGGCTCCGGCGCGCCGGAAGCCTATCCGCGGAAAGGCGCGGCGAAGGCGAAGCCGCGGCGAATGGGAGCGGTCTTCTTCGCACACCGGAGGGACGGCGCGTTCCTTGCCCGGCGGCGACCGCCGAAGGGCCTGCTCGCCGCGACCGTCGAACTCCCGGGCACGCCGTGGACGGGCGACGGGCCGGGAGGGTCTTGGGCGGAAGGGGCGCCGATCGCGGCCCGCTGGCGACGGTTGCCCGGCGCCGTCGAGCAGGTCTTCACCCATTTCGCGCTAAGCCTTGAGGTCTACGCGGCGCCCTACGAGGGCGCGGCGCCGGACCATCACTTCTGGGTGGCGCAGGATGCGGTCCCCGAGGCCGGTTTCTCCAACGTCATGCGCAAGGCCGTCGCGCACGCGCTCGAGCGCGGTCGCGGCGGGCCGGCCGAGCCGCTGTCATAAAACCGTCGAGCCCGGCTGGTCTGGTGGCGCTTCTCCGGGCGCCGGCGGGTCGAATTCGCTTGAAAAGGCGACGCGATCGCCGATAGCCTGACTCTCCCGACCGTATGGAGACACCTTGGGCAAGCTCGGCGCCGTTCCCGCCGTTCAAGACGCTTTTTCCCCGGAGGCCCGACCGGCCCCTTGCGGAGATCTGCGGGCGCAGTTTGAACATGTCTCGACCTGGGTGTTCGATCTCGACAACACGCTCTATCCGTCCGACAGCGGCCTGTGGCCGCTGATCGATGAACGCATCACGCTGTTCCTGATCGATCTCTTCGGGCTCGACGGTCAGTCCGCCCGGGCGCTGCACCAGCATTACTATCTGCGCCATGGCACGACGCTCAGGGGTCTCGTCGAGGAGAACATCGACGAGGCGGAGCGGTTTCTGGAATTCGTCCACGACATCGACCGCTCCGCGCTGAAGCCGAACCCTGCGCTCGCCCGCGAGGTCGGCCGGCTCCCAGGGCGCAAGCTCATTTTCACCAACGGCTCCCGCAATCACGCGATTTTGACCGCGCGCCAGCTTGGGCTCGACGGCCTGTTCGAGGACGCCTTCGACATCATGGCGGCGGGTCTGACGCCGAAGCCCGCAGAAGCCGCGTATGCGGCCTTCTTCGAGCGCTACCGGCTCGACCCGCGGTCGGCGGCGATGTTCGAGGATGTGGTCAAGAACCTCGCCGTTCCGAGGGCGCGCGGCATGACGACGGTCCTGGTCACGCCAAAGCCGGGACAGAGCGACCACCGCCAGCCCCACGACCGCACGAGCGCTGAGGCCGCAGCGAGCCTTGCCGACATCGTGACCGACGACCTCGGCGGCTTTCTCGAGCGCCTCAACGATCAGTTGGCGTAGCGGCGGGCGGGGGCGGCCTTGCGGGGGGCGAGGTGTCCTTGCTCGGGCGATTTCATGTCATTATAATACGCGACTGTAACGTTAAAACGTTAGAAATTTGGATTTCCTCGGGGCTCCGCAGGGCGAGGCGCCGGCTCCGCGAATCCGGGGTTTTGGATGGTTGGATTTTCTTGGAATTCCTTGGATTCTCTCGACCGAAACGAGCCTTTTCAAAGGGTTGCGCGCGAGCCCGCGGCGAATTTTTTGCATCGTGCGGCCCGTCCCCGCGCAAACGGCCCGCGTCCCCTCCAGGACCGACCTCGATCCGCTTGCGCTTGCGGCTCGTCTGATCTCGCATCAGGGATCATGCCGGAATTTCAGATTTTTCGCAATCAAATGTCGCTCTAGGGGTTCAAATCCGGCACCCGGACGTCCGCAGCTCACCGAGGCCCGGACTCGACCCGCAGCGGCCATTGCTGGGTGATGTAAAAACCAAGCCTGTAAATCGCTGATTTTGAGAGATGGCATGCAAACGGGAAAGCCCCTAGCCCGACTTTCTCAACTGGGGAGGCGAGCGGGCGGAAAGGGTCGTGGAATCAAGGCGGGGCGGTCGAAGGTCTCCACTACATGGCGGGATGCGACTGCTGAGCCCGTGGGGCAGGAGCGGTGGTTCGCGGTGGGCGGGCGGCGGCAGGGTGAGCCCGAGTTGCCGAAGGAAGTGCTCCAGTAGCAGTGCTGCTCGCTTCCGTCATTGAAACGTCGATTCGGGCGCAAAGACATGGCAAGCCGAGTCTACGCCAAAGAGGCCTTCTGAAAAGACACTTGGTCTCCACTACACGCGATTTTCAAAGCCCGTCGTTGAACCGACTCGCTTTTTGCTCCCTCTCAGCCCCAAAGATCGCCGGCTACCTGCTCCAGTTGAGAAAGTCGGGCTAACGTCCGGCGCCGGCGTCTGAAACGCGTCACGCGAAGCTGGGGCGACGTTTTCGCGTGGGCGGGCCCGACGTAGGTCTGAGGAGAGAAAATTTATGCGCGAATTACTGGGAGGGGCGCTGGCAGCGGTCCTGGCGCTTGCAGCGGCGCCGGCGTCGGCCGACGATCTGATGACGAAGGCGCAACAGAACTTCAAGCCGATCCCCTCGATGGTCCCGGCGGTGAAGGACAACGCCGTCACCCATGAGAAGATCGAACTCGGCAAGCTGCTGTTCTTCGATCCGCGGCTGTCCGCGAGCGAGATCATCAGTTGCAACACCTGCCACAACCTTGGCACCGGCGGCGTCGACGCCGGCCCGACCTCGGTCGGCCATGGCTGGCAGAAGGGTCCGCGCCGCGCGCCGACCGTCTACAACGCCGTGTTCAACGTCGCCCAGTTCTGGGACGGCCGGGCGGCCGACCTCAAGGCAAAGGCGAAGGGCCCTGTGCAGGCGAGCGTCGAGATGAACGCCACACCCGATCACGTCGTGAAGGTCCTGACCTCGATGCCGGAGTATGTCGACCTGTTCAAGAAGGCCTTCCCGAACGAGCCCGCGCCTGTCACCTTCGACAATTTCGCCAAGGCGGTCGAAGCCTTCGAGGCGACCCTGATCACCCCGGCCTCAAAATTCGACCAGTATCTCGAAGGCAACGCCAACGCACTCAACGAGCAGGAGAAGGCGGGTCTCGCCCTGTTCGTCGAGAAGGGGTGCGTCGCATGCCACAACGGCGTCAACGTCGGCGGTCAGGGGTACTTCCCGTTCGGCGTCGTCGAGAACCCGGGCGCCGAAGTGCTGCCCGCGACGGACAAGGGGCGATTCAACGTCAGCAGGACGGCGAGCGACGAATACGTGTTCCGCGCTGCTCCGCTTCGCAACGTCGCCCTGCGCGCGCCCTATTTCCATTCCGGCCAAGTCTGGAGCCTCAAACAGGCGGTCGGCGTGATGGGGGCGTCGCAACTCGGCGCTAAGCTCACCGACAAGGAGGAGGACGACATCGTCGCCTTCCTCGGAACGCTGACGGGCGAGTTGCCGGACGTTACGTATCCGGTGTTGCCGGTCAGGACCGACGCGACGCCGCAGCCGTCGCTGGCGAAGTAGGCGTTTTGAGGGCGCGCCGCCACACCCCTTAAGCGCGCCCGATTCGCTCGAGCATCCCCCCCTTTGCTGGGGCGTAAAAGACCCCTCTCCCGTACCCCGGGCGAGGGGTCTTGTTTTTAGCGGAACACCGGCGAGACGAAGATCGCCACCGCAACGAGTTGCGCCAGACCGAACGCCGCCGACCGCAGAGGTTGACGGCCGCCGATGTAGGCAGCCATGTGTCCGATGCGCAGCAGGACGTAGACGACGGCGAGGACGTCCGCGATCCGGCTCGGGCCGCTAATCATGTGCGCGACGATCACGGCGGCGGCAAACGACGGAAACGTCTCGAGACCGTTGAGGTGGGCGCCGTAGGCGCGGACCGATTGCCCGGCGAGATCGCCGAGGTGGGTGCGCGGCTGGTTCGGGTCGAGGCCCTTGACGAACCCGAACGCGACATAGGGCAATATCGCGGCGATCAGAATGCACCAGATGGCGATGGTCATCGATAACGTCTCCCAGCCGCGACTTCCCAGCGGCCAGGACGATCATCGGCGCCAATTGCGACGCCCTGTCAACGACGTTGACGGCCGATCGCGCCCGACGCCGTCGATGCGGTTCCGTCGCGCTCCGAAATCGGCTAGACGCTAGCCGAAGCGAACCGAGGCAGAGAATTGAGCGACACCCGCGACGACAGACCCGGCCCCGAAGAGCCGGCCGACATCAAACCCGTCTCGATCCTCGATGAAATGAAGCGCAGCTACCTCGATTACGCGATGAGCGTGATCGTGAGCCGCGCCCTGCCCGACGTCCGCGACGGCCTCAAGCCCGTCCATCGCCGCATCCTCTACGCGATGTCCGAGCTGAACTTCACGCCGGACCGCCCCTACAACAAGTCCTCGCGCACCGTCGGCGACACGATGGGCAAGTACCATCCGCACGGCGATCTCGCGATCTACGACGCGCTCGTGCGCATGGCGCAGGACTTCTCGATGCGGGTCCCGCTCATCGACGGGCAGGGCAATTTCGGCTCGGTCGACGGCGACCCGCCGGCGGCCTCCCGATACACCGAGGCGAGGCTCGATCGTTCCGCGCTGGCGCTGCTCGAGGATCTCGACAAGGACACCGTCGACTTCAAGCCGAACTACGACGAGAAGGAGGAGGAGCCGGTCGTCCTGCCGGCGCGCTTCCCCAACCTTCTGGTCAACGGCGCGGGCGGCATCGCCGTCGGCATGGCGACCAACATCCCGCCGCACAATCTCGGAGAGACCATCGACGCGCTGCTCGCGATGATGGAGAAGCCGGACATCACGCTCGACGAGTTGATCGAGCATCTGCCAGGCCCCGACTTTCCGACCGGCGGAACGATTCTCGGCCGCTCCGGAATCCGGGCGGCCTACGCGACCGGGCGCGGCTCGATCATCATGCGCGCCAAGGTCTCGGTCGAAGAGCTGCGCAAGGGCAAGGACCGCGAGGCGCTGATCGTCAGCGAGATCCCCTACCAGGTCAACAAGGCGACACTGATCGAGAAGATCGCGGAGCTCGTACGCGAAAAGCGCGTCGAGGGCATCTCGGACCTGCGCGACGAGTCCGATCGAGACGGGATGCGGATCGTCATCGAGCTCAAGCGCGACGCGGTCGCCGAGGTCGTCCTCAACCAGCTCTGGCGCTTTACCGCGATGCAGTCGAGCTTCGGCTGCAACATGATCGCGCTGAACGGCGGCCGGCCCGAAATGATGACGCTCAGCGACATGCTGCGCGCCTTCCTCGACTTCCGCGAAGACGTCGTCACCCGCCGCACCAAATATCTCCTCGCCAAGGCGCGCGACGGCGCCCACATCCAGGTCGGCCTCGCCATCGCGGTCGCCAACATCGACGAGGTGATCCGGCTGATCCGCGCCAGCGCCGACGGCGCCGCCGCGCGCGTCGCGTTGATGGAACGCGAATGGCCGGCAGCCGACGTTATCTCGCTCCTGGCGCTGATCGAGGACGAGCGGAACGTCATCAGCGCGAACG
>NZ_JBKQOT010000682.1:0-8855 GCF_052145395.1 Roseiarcus sp. | reverse complement strand
GGCAAGGCCAGGCTTTCGATCGACGGCAAGGATTACGGCGCGATCGGCGAGCGCGTGAGCCCGTTCGGGGGACCGCCCTGGGCCGCCTATGTCCCGGCCGGAAGCCGCTATGCGATCGAGGCGCTGACCCCGCTCGAACTCGCCGTCTGCTCGGCGCCCGGCGTCGGCGGCCATCCGGCCAAGCTGATCCCCCCCGGGACGCATCCGCAGATTGTCCGCGGCAAGGGATCCAACGTCCGTCACGTCACCAACATCATGCCCGAGGACGACGGCTCGGCCCACTCGCTGCTCGTGGTCGAGGTGATCACGCCGGGCGGCAATACGTCGTCCTATCCGCCTCACAAGCACGACCGCGACGACCTGCCGAACGAGAGCTACCTCGAAGAGACCTACTACCATCGCTTCAACCCGCCGCAGGGTTTTGGCTTCCAGCGCGTCTATACCGACGACCGCTCGCTCGACGAGTCGGTGCTGGTCGAAAACGGCGACCTGGTGATGGTGCCGAAGGGCTACCATCCGGTCGCCACCATCCACGGCTACGACAGCTACTATCTCAACGTCATGGCCGGCCCGAAGCGGGTGTGGAAGTTCCACAACGAGCCGCAGCACGAATGGCTGTTCACCGGCGTGGGCGCCCCTGCGGCGAAGGCAAGCTGAGCCCGGGCGCGGATTCAATCTTTTCAAGGCGTAGCGACGGAATTTCCGGGCGATTGTTACTGCCAAGGCGTCCCTCGCTCGCTTAAAGGTCGGGCTCGTTGGCAGGTACGACCGCCGGGCGCCCTTGCACGGGAGACGCAGGATTGTCGCCTCCCTGACCTCAAACACGTCCGCCATGGACGCCAAGCCGATGGGGCGCCAAACTCAAATCCATGCCAACTCTCAGCAAGGTCCTCGCATTGCCCTTTTCAACATTTTCAAGAGGTTGCGCCCGCTGCGAGGCTCTTTGGGCAATCGTCGCCCGCCGAAGCGGCAGACCGAATCAATCCGCCCTCGTTCTGAGGGGCGATGCAATGCGTGACGTCTCGAAGCCTGCTTCCAGAGCGAGGCGAAGTTCCAGGCTTCCGGGGTGGTCGCAATTCCGGGCGCGGAATCAACGTTTCCAAGGGGTTGCGAGAGGTTTTCCGGGCGATCGTCACGGGCCTCCGCGCTCCGCTCCATGACGAACCCCGCAAAGCCGTCTCGAGTGGCGCGGCGATGCCCGCGAAAGGGGACATCCCGATCCAGCCGCTCGGTCTGCGTTGGAAGCGCCGCGACGGCCGGCTCTTTGCCAGGCACGGCGGGCGGGGCGGCTTCGGGACGATCGGACATGCCGCGGCTTCCTCTGATGCGAACAAATATAGAACATATCCGTTCGCCCGGCAAGGAATTGTCGCTTTGTCCTGGGGCAATCGCGTGATCGCCCGCGCGCGCCGCGGAGACGTTTTCACCTCTGCTTGCGGGAAGGATTGCGAAGGGTCGACTCTGAAAGCTTGGCGTCGTCCAACGTTTGAAAGATGGCCGCGACCCCCTCCCCGCCCGCGCCCCACAGGAGCTTGCGCCCCGGTCACGCAACCGTGGCCCTGGTGGTCGAAACCTGACGCTTGGGTCCCAACGCCGAGGGACCGGACGCGACGGCGGGAGTCGACGTTGAGCGGACGTTGCGGATCGCGGCCGCGGACGGCGGAAGTGGGCCGGAATGCGGGCCTTACCTAGCGACACCGATAGGCGCGGTCCCCGCCCGGAGCGGCAGTACGTCGCGAGCGCTTCAACGGGCGGAGTCCGCCCAAAGCAGGCATCGGTCAACGGCGCGCAGACCATCGCGCCGGGGGGAAGCGGTCATGCAGCGCCTCGGACCGAGGGTAGCCGGCCATGCACCATGCCTGCGGCACCTGCGGCACATTGCGCATTGCAGACGAGTCCGATTTTTCGTAGTGGTCTCAATGGAATGACTACTGGCGCGATTGATTGCGACTCTCGAAAGCGAGCGACTGGAATGGTCTCCGACGAAGACAGAAAGACAAGTGGTTTTTCCAGAAGAAAACACATCCTAATTTGTGACGACGATCAGATCTATATTAAGAAGTTTATAAAAAATCATTCAAATCATTATGACATAGAATTTATCAGCGATCCCTCTGAATTACAACATAAGCTAGGAAACTTAAATTACAAGCCGGATCTAATTCTTCTTGATCTTTTTTACAAAAAGGATGATGCGGTCGATTCGGTCGTACATGAGGTCGATTCGAAATTGGATCAAATTGAACGCGATTATCGTGCGCTTAGGCCAAAGGTTGACGAAACGTATGAACCACGCGGGTTATTCATGCTCGCAGATCTTCATAAATATAACTTGCAAATACCTGTTGCCGTGACTACGCAACGCGGTATCATGCTTTTAAAAGATGACGAAATGAAGGAACTTGAGCAAAACAAGGGTCATTGGTTACTGAGAAAGCGCGATTTGACGCCCCAAATGGAAAAGATGCGCCTCGATTCGATAATTAGGCAAAGCTATGCAGATTACAGATTGGGTGAATTTGAGGCTATAGTCAGATACTTAAAGTACGCGCTCATTGTGTCGTGGATAGTATTAGTCTCTATTATAGGCTGTATGGGGGCCAATATAGCATCTCTCGGTTTGGACAAGATTGTCGTCGCAACAATTTTGTCGGGGTTATTGGCAGGCATCGTACCGTGGCTTGCTAATATATGGTTCTTTGGCCTGAGCAAAAGTAAGGTGTGACGAGAGTTGGACCTGCGCGCCCCTTGTTCAAAGCGCATTCAGGAACGCTCGCTCTTGCTCACGGCCAAGGCCGAGGCGGCCGCAAATCTGACGAAGCGCCTTCGCCCCAGTTTCAGGGTCTTTTGAGAGACCGCAACCGGCGTCTTAAGCCGGCGGTACAGATACGTAGGATCAATCCAACGAAATTCCGGAAGATGAGGCGGGAGTTTCGGTAATCTAAATATAAACGAAATACGCGGCTTGTTACTCCACAGAGCGATTTTATCATACAGGGCTAAAGTTTCGTTTAGTCGATCGCGTAGTACCTTTTTTAAGTCCGCGTATGGTCCTTGTAATGTATCGTCCTGCGAGGAGGCAAATTTGCCCAAGGCATTTATAGCCGGAATCTGTTGTGCCACCATAGGCAACCTGGTTACCGCATTGCTATAATCGATTCCTATATTCGTTGGCCAAATTACCTCCGAATATTCGTTGCCGTAAAAATCGCTGTTCGTTTTATTTAACGCCAAAGCCGATTTCCATGCGTCTTTGGCGGCGCTCAGGCGTGACAAATGAGCAATCGTTAAGCCGTCACTTATATAATACAAGGACTGAAATTGTACCTCAAAGTCTGTTGGAGTGAATGTTTGGAATGGGCCTGGCGTGGGCGGTTTCTGGACGGAGGAAAGTTTCTCTGCCGCTCCGATAGCGTTGCGGTCTCTTTCATCGGCGATTGATACCGCGTGTTCTGTTTCAGAGCGCAAAAAATCATAACACGAAACAACGTTTTGGCATTTTCCGTTCAGGCGATCCCATGCCGACCAGCGTGGTCGAATGTCCGCTTGTATTGTTGCTACGACCTCTGACGCTCAGGGGTCAATACCGACCTGACATCTCGTAAAGGGGTAACGCTGATCATCTACTTGACTAGGTAAGAACGTTTCTGGAAATTAAGATTAATGGCCGAGATTTTTTTGGCTTCAGCAGGGAGAAGCGTGATGGCGAACACGTGGTCCAAGGTTGCCTTGGGAATGCTGTTAACGATCCCTTCCATTTCTTATGCATACGCATGTGACGGGGGAGCTCTGTGCAACTTTGTGCACGGGACACCGATCTTGACTGGACCGGCCGATGCCATTGACGACGCCCTCGACTCCTACAGACACCGCGACTCGGACGCGAGTGTCGGGAACCAAATTCTGGGCGGAGTCGGATCGTTCGATAATTCGGTTGGAAGGCCAGCTGTTCCCCCCGGCTCGCCTTCGTTGCCCGGAACCTTGACGCCGCGACCGTCGAGAATGAGCTTCGCGCCTTCGTCGAGGCCGCGCGCGATCGCCTTCTCGATGAGCCGAATCGAAGGTTTCGTGATAACCTGAATTGCCGGATCGCAGGGGTTCGCCAATTCTCGATCGGAAGGACTTGGCTATGTCGGACTCGGTTCGCATCGGGATCGTCGGCCTGGGGCGGCTCGGCCGTCGCCATGCGGAAAACCTTGCGTTTCGCGTCGCCGGCGCAAAGCTTGTCGCCGCGGCCAGCCCGGTCGCGGAAGAACGCGCCTGGGCCGAAAAGACGCTGAAAGGCGTGACGACCTATCCCGGGCTCACGGAACTGCTGGATCATCCGGGCCTCGACGCGGTGTGGCTGGTGACCCCGACGTCGCTTCACGCCGATCAGGTGATCCAGTCGATCCGCGCGGAAAAACACGTCTTCTGCGAAAAGCCGCTGGCGCTCGATCCCGCCGATTGCGACCGCGCCATCGCGGCTGCGGCCGGTCATTCCGGCCAGATCGTGATGATCGGGTTCATGCGCCGCTTCGATCTGGCCTATGCGGAAGCCAAGCGCCGGATCGAGGCGGCCGAACTCGGAGAGGTTTTCGCCATCCGCTGCGTCTCGGAAGATCCGGTCGACCCCAGCGGCTTCTTCGTCCGCTTCGCGCCGACTTCGGGCGGCATCTTTCTCGACTGCTGCATCCACGACATCGACCTCGTCCGGTGGATGCTCGACGGCGCAAAACCCTCGTCGGTCGCCGCCGTCGGCAGCCGCATCCTGTACCCGGCGCTCGCCGAGTGCGGCGACGTCGACACCGCCTCGGCCACCGTCTCGTTCACGGGCGGGAGGATTGCGGATTTTTATGTGTCGCGGACCTCGCAAGTCGCGGCTACGAGGCCTCGATGACCATCGTCGGCTCCAAGGCGACGCTCGACGTTGGCCGCGCCATTCCCCGTCTGCCGCTCACGCTGGAATCCGATGGCCGCCGGTCGGTCGCGGGACAGGTGGATTTCTTCGAGCGGTTCGGGGACGCGTTCCTCCACGAGGCCCATGCGTTCGTCGAGGCCGTGCGCAACGGCGGTCCGACACCGCTGAGCCTCGAAGACGCGCGGGAAGCGACCCGCCTCGCCTGCGCGATGCGCGCCGCGCTCAAGGTGGGCTGATCCGCGCCGCCACTTGTTCGATCGGGATGCGGCGTCTCGCGGGACGCGTCACGGATAGGCGTGCGAGAAGACGTCCATGTCGCCGAAGCCGGCGAGATCGAGGCGCACCCGCTCGGGCAGATAGCCGAAGGCCGCGCGCGCAAGTCCGTCGCGGCCTTCGCGCTTGAGCATGGCGTCGAGCTTTTCGCGCAGGGCGTGAAGGTGCAGGACGTCGGACGCGGCGTAGACGAGCTGCGCCTCGGTGAGCGTGTCCGATCCCCAGTCGGAGGATTGCTGCTGCTTGGAGATCTCGACGCCGAGCAGCTCCTTCGTCAGGTCCTTGAGCCCGTGCCGGTCGGTGTAGGTGCGGGCGAGTTTTGACGCGATCTTGGTGCAAAAGACGGGACCGGCCATCACGCCGAAGGTCCGGCACAGCACGGCCATGTCGAAGCGGCCGAAATGGAAAAGTTTGACCACCCTTTCGTCCGCCACTAGCCTTTCGAGGTTGGGGGCGCGGGTCTGCCCGTGAACGATCTGCACAATCTCCGCGTCGCCGTCGCCGCGCGAGAGCTGCACCACGCACAACCGGTCGCGACCCACCTCGAGGCCGAGCGTTTCGGTGTCGATCGCGACGGCGTCCCCAAAGGTCCAGTCGTCGGGCAGGTCGGCGCGGTGGAGTCGGACAGTCACGGGGGCGCTCGTTCTTTTGAGGGGAGAGAGATGTCGGCGCTGAGCGATAAAGGCGGTTCTGCTCCGCCGTCAACCGCAGGGGCGGACGGGACCGGGCGCGCGCCGATCCCGTTTCACATCGTGACTGGCTTTCTCGGCGCCGGCAAGACGACGCTGATCAATCGGCTCCTGCGCGCGCCCGACCTCTCCGACGCGTTGGTCATCGTCAACGAATGGGGCGAGATCGGACTGGACAATCTGCTCTACGAGCGCCTGTCCGGCGACGCCATCCTGATCAACGGAGGCTGCGTCTGTTGCGCCCTGCGCGGCGACCTCATCGACGCCGTGAGCGACGTTCTCGCGCGGCGGGACGCCGGCGCGCTGCCGCCATTCGGCTTGATCGTGCTGGAGACGACCGGGCTCGCCGAGCCCGCGCCCATGCTCCACGCCGTGATCGCCGACCCGGAGCTTGCCGTTCGGCTCGCGCTCGGCGGAATCACGGCGGTTGTCGACGCCGTCAACGGAGCCGCGACAGTCGCCGCCCGTCCGGAGAGCGCACGCCAGATCGCGCTCGCCGACCGCCTCGTCGTGGCGAAGACAGACCTTTTGGCGCGAGGGGAGCGAGCTGCGCGCCTTGCCGAACTCGGCGCCGCCCTGCGGGCTCTCAACCCCGTCGCGCCCATCCTCGACGGCGCCGCGGGGGAGCTGGCGGCGGCGGATTTCCTCGCCGCCTCCAGCTGGCCGGCATTCCATACGGCGCCGGGCGCACACGGCGGCGCGCATCGCGTGAAGACTTTCACATTCCGCAGCGGCGAGCCGATCGACCCTATCGCCTTCGCGCAGTTCCTCTCCGTTCTCGCCTCGATGCTCGGGCCAAGACTCCTCAGGCTGAAAGGCCTGTTCGGGCTCGCCGACCGGCCGGAGACCCCGATCCTGGTCGACGGCGTCCAGCACGTCTTCCACACGCCACGGACGCTGCCGCGCTGGCCGGACGCCGACCATTCGACGCGCGCCGTCCTGATCGTCGAGGGAGTCGCCGTGCGGGAGGCGGAAACCCTCTGGACGGCGCTGACGCGCGCTCCCCGGATCGACGCGCCAGACCTCGACGTGCTCTTGAACAATCCGCTGGCGCCGCGGCCGGGCGGACTCCTCGGCTAGGCCGCGTCCGCTTTCGGATCGGCGCCGCGCGATTGCGCGACCGGGGCGCAGAACACGTAGCCGACGCCGCGCACCGAGCGAATGAGCGACGGCGCGCCGGGGGAGTCGATCTTCTTGCGCAACCGGGCCACAAGCGTGTCGATCGACCGGTCGAAGTAGTCCCAGTCGCGGCCTCTCAGAGCCCGCACCAACTCGGCGCGCGAGATCGCCTGGCCCGGCCGGTGCATAAACGCGAGCAGAAGATCGAATTCGGACGATGTGAGATCTGCGCGCCGGCCGGCCGGACCGGAAAGGTCGCGCGTCGCCGCGTCGAGCGCCCATCCGGCGAACGCATAGCGCGCTGGCGCCGAAGGCGCGGGAGCGAGCGCGCCCCGCGCCGCCACAATCTCGATCTGCCCGCGCCGGAACGCGTTTTCGATCGTCGCCAGGTCGGGACTGGCGTCGCCGAGCACCAGGATCTGCATCGCTTAGCCTATGGAACAGCCGAGGTTGAGCCGCGAATCATCGTTGTCTACCCAGCTCGAAACAATCATCGAGAGCTTGTCAAGAACTGACGGTGCGTAACTCTTGCAAGAATTTCGCGGATACGCCGAACCGCGCGTTCGTCTTTTTGCAACGGATGAGATTTGGCGCGGGAGAGCCCTCGATGATCGCTTCTAAGGCTGGGTCTGATTGAACAGGTCGAGCCGCAGGGCGGCTTAGGCAAGACGACACCGCGTCGTTATCGCGTTCTCGTCCCTTCGGTCGATCTGGAGGAGCGCCGCCATGGCGGGGTGTTTCCGTCGCCGGACGCCGTCCGCAATGCGATGCAATCGGAAAACTGCACCGGCTACACCGCTTGCACTGCCAGTTCTGCAGGGGAGGGGGAGGGTCTATCGACCCAAGAAGGGAAGGCTCTGCCCAACTTAGACGATGTCGAGACCGCGTCAGCCAGAAGAGTGCTGAGGGGTAAGATATGAACTTTTCAGACCGTGAAACTCTCTTGGATGGACAAGGAATGGGGGAGGGTCCGCGAACAGCCGGTGCAGCCGGTGTAAGCGGTGCAATTTCCGCAGCCGATGCGCTCAGGCTGGCGCGCCGCAGCGGCTTCAAGTTGGCGGTCGACGGCGACGATATAGCTTTCGAGGTTCCTGACTATCCGATTGCGCATCCCATCATCGACATTCTGCGCCAACAAAAGACCGAGATCGTTGACTTGCTGCGCAACGAACGCCGCGCCATCGTCATGTGGATCAACGACCACTTCAAATCCTCGGCGCCTGGCCGTTGCGCCCTATGCGGCGGCGGCATGCGGGAGGACGACCCTTTCGTGCTCGTCTTCGTTGGCGAGGACCGTGCGGACCTCCACGCCTCATGCCATCCGGCATGGGTCGCCAAACAGGAAGCTGAGGCTCGCGTCGCGCTCGGAATTGAGACGCCGATCAGGCCCGAATGCGACGCCTCTTGTATCGAGACGAGGGCGAAATGAAAACGTCGCCCTCCCAGCGAACGATCGCCAAGCGCGTCGATCGCGCGGCAAGCGCCTTGACCGATCAGCAAGCTGAAAAAGCGCCTGTCGGCGGCGATCGCTTTTTACAAATCGCGGGACGTAACCGACAGAAGAAACGGCACAAATTGATGCGAGTCCCCTTCCAGGTCTCACGGCTCATGGAATTTTGCAGCCTGCGCGAGCTGCAGAACCAAACCGGTCACAATGTCTGGGATTGGCCGCTCGTCGTGCTGAAGGAGTTGCTCGACAACGCACTCGACGCTTGCGAAGAGGTCGCGGTCGCGCCCGTCGTCAAGGTCTCGGTTAACCCGAAGACGGGGACCATAGTGATTGAGGATAACGGGCCCGGGATTCCCGCGGAAACCATCCGCGCGGTCTGCGATTACACGATTCGGGTCTCCTCGCGCGAGGCCTACGTGAGTCC
>NZ_JBKQOT010000681.1:0-2993 GCF_052145395.1 Roseiarcus sp. | reverse complement strand
TCTACGCTTCACGAGCGACGTCGCCGCCACCCATGCAAGACTCGCTTCCGGCTGGCGGGCTGCGCCTCTACCGGGAGGGCGTCGAACCCTCTGGACCGCTGCGAAAGGTTTCAGGTCACATTTCCCTCCTCCCTTCCAGGACTTGCCCTGTCGCAAGCAGAATCTGCCCAAAATCCTACGCTAAGGTCTGTCGCATATTCTTGTTATCTGCCCAACGGTTCAACTGAAATGCAAGAATTGTTCGTCCCGCATTGAAAATAAAACCAGCCATACGCCTTGCTGGAGCCGCAATTGAGGTACATGTGTATAGTTTGCTGGTTTAGCGTATGTGGTTTCGGGGTATCAGAGCCCATTTTCTCTTGAATTTTCGATAGCGAAAGCATGCGCCATGGCGGCGTGACATGCCGCTCTATTCGAAGCCTTGAATAGCTCCGACGCTGACCACGGATTTACCGGCAGCATTGGGATCGTTCCGGTTCGGATAGGCATAACGCGTGACGACGCAGGCCAACCTCGAACACATGCCCACGTCGACCGACGGCGTGAACGCCACTTCTCGTCGAAAAGTCTTTCGGCCTTGGTCAAAGGCCATAATCGCAGCAAATCGCGAGATCGGAAAGCCGAAGCAGGAAAAGGCGCAACACGGTCCGGACCGCGCGTTTGACAACCAGATCACGGTCGCCGCGCCCCGCGCGGCGGAGGCGAAACCTGATAGTTGTAACGATTCCACGGAACTAAGGAACGGGGATGAAGATTGTGATCGAGTTCTACCGGATACGCGAGGCTGACGACGCCCATGCAGTCGTCGGTCGCGAGACAGCGGAAACCGCCGATCTCGAGGATGCGATCAGGCTCGCGCGGCAGCTATCGCGAACGCTCGACATGCCGCAGCGGCCCGACGTTATGTCTATCACCGATAGAGAGGGTCACAGGCTTTACTCGGGCGCGTTCGACGCCGCAAACAACACTGGATGAAAGAACCCGCACATGAACAGCCGCAGCAAAGACGCCGAACCTGGAAGACGCGCACTGGCGATCGGGATTTGGGAGAACGACGGCAGAGCGCGGGCGACCGACTCGGACGATCATGATTACGGTCGAAGGGTCGAGGCGGATCGATCCTGGACCGTCTATCATGTATTCTCCGGCGTGCCGGCGCGTATCGACGGCGTCACGATGACCGGCCTTAGACGCTCGGATGC
The DNA here is from genome assembly GCF_052145395.1 of Roseiarcus sp. Classification (NCBI taxonomy): domain Bacteria; kingdom Pseudomonadati; phylum Pseudomonadota; class Alphaproteobacteria; order Hyphomicrobiales; family Roseiarcaceae; genus Roseiarcus; species Roseiarcus sp. Next base: position 1,791 of record NZ_JBKQOT010000681.1, on the reverse strand, counting down.
GACCGACAGCATGTTATCGCTTAACCGTTGCACCGTCGTGCACAGACAAGAGCGCAACGCACTGCTGCGCTCATCCTCGTTGTCTGCCGAAGTCGTGAGCTCAGCCGACGCCGCAGTCCAATCTGCGCGCCCATCACTCGCCAGCACGGCCGAAATCCTAAAGCGCGAGCGCGAGTGGGCCAATTTCGTCGTCGGGGTCATGCCATCAACGGAAGCACTTCCGAGACTGACGCCCCGGCGCCGATCGGCCCGGTGCAGCGGCGCGTGGCGGCGACGGCTCGCGCCGGAGCGGGGAAAACTTGACCGCATGGTCAAGATTACCACCGGTTTTGCCGCCATTCTCCGGACGTCAGAAACTGGCGGGTTTCTTTCTTCCCTCGACCGAGCGATATCAGCCCCATGGTCCGTATCGGCATCACCCCCACCGCCTTCGCGTGGGGAGCCGTCAGCAATTTCCCTCTGTTCCCCAAAGTCCGTGAACCGCGCCCCGCACGGCCGGCTGAATCCTCCCGCCGCTTGCACGCAGCCAGCGCCACCAGCACGTCCGGCAATTCCCGCCGCCGGACCATCCCTATATTAAAGCCCCATGGTCCGCATCGGCATCACCCCCGCCGCCTTCGAGGCGATCGTCGACACGCTCCCGCTGGGCGGCGTCGGCTTCGAGCGCGACCCTGACGCGAAGGGCGAGCTTCAGATCTGGCTCGACCCGGCCGTCGTCGACCGGCTCGCAGCAATGCGCCGTCCGGGCGAGAGCTTCTCTGACGTTATCGTGCGGCTTTTCCAAAATGACCGGGACGACTGGAGGGGGCGGCCCGGGCGGCTACTGATCGCGACCTGAAAGAGGCCGCCAAGGCCAAGGACATCAAACCCGCCAAGGTGGGCCGTCTCCGGCGCGCTGGGCACGTAAAACGAAAGGGCGACCGGCGAGAAATACCTTCGTCGGAATTGATGCAAAAAGTATTGACGAATGACTAATGTATATATTTCGCGTTTTCGCCAGCGTGTGTAAGTCGGTCATACTGCTAACCTCGAAATCGTCTGCGCGCTGACGTTGTAGCTGCGCCCGATCTCGGTAAGCGTCTCCTCGCCCTGGGGGCGCGCCGCTTGATGGCTTCCTGCCGCTGATGCTGCGTCAGCTTGAACGGTCGCCCCAAACTCTGCCCGCGTGCCTTGGCGCGGGCACGGCCTTCGGTTTGACCTCCGTTCGAATACAACGCGGTACGACTTCTTTGCGCAAATAGCGGACGTCACCGACAGTGTGGCGAACGGGTCAAATCGACCCGGACGCGGACACTCGGCGCTGGCGACCAAGCCGTCGCCCGATGACGCACTATCGTCGCAAGCGGCGAGCGGAAGGGCGGCGAGCCTAGCTCTGACGCCATACGCCTTCACTGACAACATCCTCCCAGACGCCGCTGGCGGCTTCGTAAGCGTCCTCATCGGTTTGTGTGACTTCGCGACCTTTTTCCTGTGCTGCCTTCCGTCCGTCGGTCCTGTTGAGCGAAGCGGCGAAGGCGAGATATGCGATGCCATCGCGCTTGATCGCCGTAAGGATCGGATCGACGGGCGTCGCCATTGCGACAACGGGAATCCCGCACGCCGGAACGCTAGCCAGAGCGCCAAGAGCGGCGCGGCGGTCGATAGGGTCTTTCATTTGAACGCCTCGCAGGTCTTCACGAGCACATCAAATCGCGTGCGAGGCTCTGCGTGGCCGCATCCCGGCTCGTGCGCAAAGCGGTGGTTAAGAGCGGTTCTCTGTATTGTGACGGCGCGCCTGGACGCCGGAAAGCA
>NZ_JBKQOT010000680.1:0-2860 GCF_052145395.1 Roseiarcus sp. | reverse complement strand
GCCGCAATGACGTCTTCGATCACCGAGGCGTCAACTCCCTTTTCAGCGAAGACAAGAAGGGCGCTTTCGACAAGCTTGCGGCGCATGCGCGCGCGGCGCTCCGCGGCGACGCGTGGGCGATGGTCCTTGGCTGCGGACTTTTCCAGCATTTTCGGCTCCTTAGGGCAGGCAATAGCACGTCCCAAATATTTTTCAAGATGACACTTGCATCATAATGACAGACATGTCATATTGTTCTCCGTCGGACGCGATCGCGTCCTCGTCTAGGGAGAAGCGAGCATGAATGCCATTGCGTCCGTCGAGCCGGCGAGCAGCCGAACGATTCAGGCTGGTGGTCGAGAAATATTCGTCACGGAATCGGGCGAAGGCCCGCCTTTGCTCATGCTGCACGGCGGAGGGCCCGGCGCGACCGGCATGTCCAACTTTTCGCGCAACATCCCGACGCTGGCCAACCGATTTCGAGTGATCGCGCCCGACTTGCCGGGCTACGGACGGTCGTCCAAAGGCCTCGACCGCAAGGACCCGTTCGGCGAGCTTGCACGGGTGATGCTCGGCCTTCTCGATGCGCTCGGCGTCGAGAAGGCCCATCTCCTCGGCAATTCCCTTGGCGGCTCCTGCGCGTTACGACTGGCGCGCGAGGCGCCCGAGCACGCCGATCGCTTGGTGCTGCTCGGGCCCGGCGGGATCGACACGAGCCGTCGGCCGCCGACAGAAGGCCTTATCCACCTGCTGGACTATTATTCCGGCGAAGGCCCTACCCGCGAGAAATTCGAAGAGTTCTTGCGCAAGGACCTGGTGTTCGACGGCGCGGCGCTGCCCGACGCGCTGATCGCGGCGCGCTACGCGGCGAGCATCGATCCCGCGGTCGTCGCGAACCCGCCGCTCGTGCGTCCGAAGGACCTGTCGAACGCCCGCGCGCTCGACCTTACGCTCGATCCGCGCCTGAGCGGCCTGCAAACCCCCACGCTTGTCCTATGGGGCGTCGAGGATCGGGTCAATCCGGCAAGCGGCGGCCGCTCGCTGCAGGAGCGGATGCCGAACTGCGACCTCTATCTGTTCAGCCGCACCGGTCACTGGGTGCAGTGGGAGCGCGCGGCCCAGTTCAACGCGGCGACCATCGCCTTTCTCTCGCAATCCCGGGGGAGCCGGACGTGAACGCTAATCTGGCCGTCTATTTCAAGGGAGCCGTCATGAGCCTGACGACAAGTGAAAATCCGCCGCATTCCGTCTATGGCCGCGTTCAACTCGGCTACGTCCTCGTCGACTCGCCGCGGCTCGTCGAGTGGAAGCGGTTCGCCGCCGAGGGGATCGGGATGACCATCGGTGAGGCGACGCCGGAGAGGCTGGCGTTTCGGACCGACGCCCACGCGCGGCGCCTGATCGTTCGCGTGAGCGCGAAGGAGGACATTGCGCTCGGCTGGCAGGTCGAGGGCGACGCCGCGCTAGAGGTGATTCTGGCGCGCCTCGCCGCGCGCAAGATCGCGGTTGAGGAAGTCGCGGGCGAGGAAGCAGCGCTGCGCGGCGTCGCAAAGTTCTGGCGCTTTCCCGGACCCAAGCGTCAGGCCTTCGAGTTGTTCATCGAGCCCGAGGTCGCACCGCCAGCCAAGACGCTGGTCAGCGCTTTTGTGACCGGCGAGCGGGGCCTCGGCCATGTCGCCATCACAACGCGCAAACCGGCCGAAATGATCGCGTTCTGGCGGGAAATCTTCGACGCGAAAATCTCCGACTACATCGAGGACCGCATCTCGGGCGTCGACCTTCATTTCACCTTTCTGCGCGTCAATCCGCGCCATCACTCGATCGCCGTCGCCGCCACGAAGGGTCTGGCGATGGACCCCTTCGCCACGAAGATCCAGCACCTCGAAATGCAGGCGGCGACGCTTGACGACATCGGCGCCGCCTACCGTCGCTGCCGCGCCCTGGGCTTCAAGATCGCAATGGCGGTTGGACAGCACCCCAACGATCGCGACGTCTCGTTCTACGCCGTGACGCCGTCGGGGTTCTATTTCGAACTCGGTTGGTCATCCGAGGGCGACAGCGAAGCCGAGGCCTGGCCGCAGGTGACCCACCAAGGCATTAGCGTCTGGGGCCACAAACCTCAAGACCAGACGCTCAGCGACAAGCTCGCGCAGATCCGCAACGGCGTGACGTCGCTGTTGCGCACCGAATACTCGCCTTTCTGAACATGAACAGCCTTTCCGAAGGAAACACCCTATGAACACGCCTCAGGACCTCTATGACGTCGCAATCGTCGGGCTGGGCCCGACCGGGCTGACGCTCGCCCATCTGCTAGGCCGGCGCGGCTTGCGCGTGCTCGCGCTCGAGCGCGAGCCACAGTTCTACGGTAACGCCCGCGCCGTCTACACCGACGACGAATGCATGCGAGTCTTTCAGGCCGCGGGCGTCGCGGCCGACGTCGAAGCCGACATGCTGCTCGACACGCCGGTGCAATGGATGCTCGAAGACGGATCGGTTCTGAGCCAGCTCAGGCGGACCGACCGCCCCTACGGCTGGGCGGTCAGCAACTTCTTCTATCAGCCGTATCTCGAAACCAAGATGGAGCGATTGCTCGCCCGCTACCCCAACGTGACGGTCATGCGCGGTCGCGAGCTCGTCAATTTCGTTCAGGACGAAGACGGGGTCGTCGTCGAGCACGCCGGTAGCGCCGGCTCGCAGTACGCCCAGCCGCCCGCCGCCGCGCCTAAGCTCTCCGAAAGCGCTCGCGTCCGGGCGCATTGGCTCATCGCCTGCGACGGTGGCCGAAGCGGCGTCCGCAACAGCCTCGGAATCAAGATGGCCGGAAAGAGCTTTCCCGAGCCATGGCTTGTGGTCGATGTCAAGGCGAAGGAGGGCGAGGACT
>NZ_JBKQOT010000679.1:0-4398 GCF_052145395.1 Roseiarcus sp. | reverse complement strand
CCATTGTCGTGGCCCGCGCGGGTTCGCAGGGGCTCTCGGTTACGTGCCTTCAGCGAACGCTACGCGAGCAAATCCTTCGCGGGGGCAAAAACCCAGGCCCTGTCGCTCATACGGGGCTGATGACAATGAGACACTGGATCACCTCCTTTCGGCTGTTGACGACAGCCGCCATGTTACGGTGATTCGCGTCTTTTGACAGCCGCATTTTTCGTCGTGAAGTTAAGAGGTTGTTAAGATCTTGGCCGCTGCCGGGCGGCGGAGCGTCCATCGAATCGGCTTAAAATTGGGAATATCTTTCCGCAAGGCGCATCCGGAGAGCCGCTCAGCTCGTATTTCGAGAGGGGCAGCCAACAGGCGCGCCGCGGCGCCCGTCTTTGAGGAGATCATCCCCATGTCCGCGATCCTTCTGACCCGTCGCGCCGCTATCTTTTCGCTGGCCGCCGTCACTATGCCGCCTGCCGCTTTCGCCCGATCCTCTTTGGCGCGCAGGGCGCCCATCGGCGGGGTGGCGGTCGACGTCGGCCCGCTGCTCGAGAACTCGGGCGAACCGACCGCCAGCTGGGTGGCGCGCACACTGCCTGCCGCCATATCCGAGGCGCTCGCGTCGAGCGGCCAGGCGGGAACGCCAGTTTCCGTACGCATCGACTACGTTCTGCTCGGCCCGAACAGCGGGGCAGGCGGCCCTGCCGGCTCGACACAGGACCAGATGATCGGCGTCGTGACATCGGGAGGCGTCGAACGGCCTTTGCGGGCCTCCGCGTACTATTATCCCGCCTCGTCGGACCCGGCCATGATCGAACAGTCGAACTACAACCGGGTCTTCCAGCTATGCCAGGCGTTCGCCAGCTGGATCGCCAAAGGGTATTGACGTCCGCCTCAAGCGGCGGCGTGGGCGACGGCGTCGCAGACCTCGCCGACCGCCGCGTCGACGAGCGCCTTGTCGTCGGCCTCGCCCATCACCCGGATGACCGGCTCGGTGCCGGACGGGCGGATGACCAGGCGCCCCCGGCCCTCGAGCCGAGCTGTCGCTTCGGCAATTGCTTTCGTCACCACCGGGTTCTCGAGCGGCCTGCCGCCGCTGAAGCGCACGTTGCGCAGGACCTGCGGCAACGGGTCGAAGCGATGGCAGACCTCGCTGACCGGCCTGCCGATCTTCTGCACCACCGCCAGCACCTGCAGAGCCGAGACGAGCCCGTCGCCGGTGGTGGAATAGTCGGAGAAAATGACGTGGCCGGACTGTTCGCCGCCGACGTTGTAGCCCTTCTCTCGCATCCGCTCGATCACGTATCGGTCGCCGACCGCGGTGCGCTCGAGCGTCAACCCGAGCCCGTCGAGATACCGCTCGAGGCCGAGGTTGGACATCACAGTCGCGACGATCCCGGGCTTGGCGAGCCGCCCGTCGTCGCGCCAGCTTTCCGCGATCACCGCCATCACCTGGTCGCCGTCGACCACGTGGCCCTTTTCATCCACGATGATCATGCGGTCGGCGTCGCCGTCGAGGGCAATGCCGACGTCGGCCCGCATCTCGCGGACCTTATGGGCCAGCGCCTCCGGCGCGGTCGAGCCCACATCCTGGTTGATGTTGAGCCCGTTCGGCCCCACGCCGATCTTGATCACTTCGGCGCCGAGCTCCCAAAGGGCCTCGGGCGCGACCTTGTAGGCTGCGCCGTTGGCGCAGTCGATGACGACCCGCATGCCCTCGAACGAGACCTCGCGGCTGAGCGTCCGCTTGGCGTATTCGATATAGCGCGCCTGCACATCGTCGATGCGCTTGGCGCGGCCGAGGTCGGGCGACCGGGCGAGCATCGGCGCCACCTCGCCGTCCATCAGCGCCTCGATGCGGGACTCGACCTCGTCGGAAAGCTTGTACCCGTCGGGACCGAACAGCTTGATGCCGTTATCCTCGTAAGGGTTGTGTGAGGCCGAGATCATCACGCCGAGGTCGCAACGCATCGACCGGGTGAGCATGGCGACCGCCGGGGTTGGCACGGGTCCGAGGAGCAGGACGTCCACGCCGACCGACGTGAACCCGGCGACCAGGGCGTATTCAATCATATAGCCCGACAGGCGGGTGTCCTTGCCGATCACCACCCGGTGGCGGTGCTCGCCGCGCCGGAACGCCAGGCCCGCCGCCTGTCCGACCTTCAGGGCGACCTCGGCGGTGATCTTGGCGTTGGCCTTGCCGCGAATGCCGTCGGTGCCGAAATACTTGCGCGCCATGCGCGACGCCCTCCTGAACCTGAGCCGGCCGACCCGCGAGGCCGGGCCGCGACGCTCGATCATCGTTTGGCCTCCATATCTCAGAATTGGTTAAGAAGGTTTCACAAATGTTTGCAAGACGTTCATGAAAGCCCGCAGGAAGCGGCCCCCGTCCGAGCGCCTTCCGAGCGACCGCGGCTTTCGGACCGGAACCCTGTATGATCAATGACTTAAGGCTTGTCTGGGCCGGTTTCGGAGCTAGGCTTTGAACGATTTCAATAACTTAAGGAGAAATGCGGGATCGCCGTCCGGGCTCCCCGACCGCACGTCGCCCCTCGGCGGCGTCTACGACCTCCGGAGAGGTCGGCCCGATCTCGTCTCGCCGTCGGAATTCCCCTAGAATGCGCTCGCGCTCGCCGCAGGAGACCGCAAATCATGATCAAGACCGTCCCAACCAAACCGTTCACCGACCAGAAGCCCGGCACCTCGGGCCTGCGCAAGAAGGTGCCCGAGTTCCAGACGCCCCGGTATCTGGAGAATTTCATCCAGTCGATCTTCGACTCGCTCGAGGGTTTTCAGGGCAAGACGCTGGTCGTCGGCGGCGATGGGCGTTATTACAACCGGGAGGCGATCCAGTTCGTCGCGAAAATCGCCGCGGCCAACGGCTTCGGCCGGATCGTCATCGGCAAGGGCGGAATCCTCTCGACGCCCGCCGCCTCGGCGCTGATTCGGCATATTGGCGCCTTCGGCGGGATCATCCTGTCGGCGAGCCACAATCCGGGCGGTCCCGAGGGCGACTTCGGCGTCAAGTACAATATCGGCGCCGGCGGGCCGGCGCCCGAAAAGATCACCGATGCGATTTTCGCCCGCACCAAGACGATCGACGCCTACAAGATCTCCGACGCTCCCGACATCGACATCGACCGGCTCGGGACGGCGACGCTCGAGGGCGCGGCCGTCGAGATCGTCGATCCCGTCACGCAATATCTCTCGCTGATGAAGACCCTGTTCGACTTTGACGCGATCCGCGCGCTCATCGCCTCCGGCTTCCGCATGCGCTTCGACGCCATGCACGCCGTCACCGGCCCCTACGCCCATGCGATCTTCGAAGGCGAGCTCGGGGCGGAAGCGGGGACGGTGGTCAACGGGACGCCGCTGCCGGATTTCGGCGGCCATCACCCGGATCCGAACCTCACCTACGCCCACGACCTCTACGAACTGATGATGTCGCCGAGCGCGCCCGACTTCGGCGCCGCCTCGGACGGCGACGGCGACCGGAATCTCATCATCGGGCGCGGGATCTATGTCGCGCCGTCCGACTCGCTTGCGATCCTCGCCGCCAACGCGACGCTCGCGCCGGGCTACGCGAAGGGGCTCGCCGGCGTCGCCCGCTCGATGCCGACCAGCGCGGCGGTCGACCACGTGGCCGAAAAGCTCGGCATCCGCGCCTACGAGACTCCGACCGGGTGGAAGTTCTTCGGCAACCTCCTCGACGCAGGCCTCGCCACGCTCTGCGGCGAGGAGAGCGCCGGCACCGGCTCCGACCATATCCGCGAGAAGGACGGGGTCTGGGCCGTGCTCCTCTGGCTCAACATTCTGGCGAAGCGCCGGAAGTCGGTGCTCGACCTCGTTCACGAGCACTGGAGAACTTACGGACGCAACTACTATACGCGCCACGACTTCGACGAGGTCGACCTCTCCGCCGCGCAAGCGCTGGTGGCGGCGTTGCGCGAGGCGACCGCCACGCTCCCGGGCAAGACCTTCGGCGCGCTGACGGTCGAAGCCGCTGACGACTTCGCCTATCACGATCCGGTCGACGGTTCGGATTCGAAGAACCAGGGCGTGCGGATCATGTTCAAGGGCGGCTCGCGCATCGTCTACCGCCTGTCGGGCACCGGAACGGTCGGCGCGACGCTGCGCGTCTACATCGAGCGGTACGAGCCCCCGGGCGGCGACCTTGGCCAGGAGACCCAGGCCGCGCTCAAGGACCTCATCACGCTGTCGCGGAGCCTCGCGGAGATCGAGAAGCGGACCGGGCGGACGAAGCCCAGCGTGATCGCGTGAGAGCTCGCGTGGGCGCCGGACCGGGACGCTCGCCGCATGAGCTCCAGCGTGACGTCTCCGGTTAAACCGGCTGCATCAACGACCCATAGGGCGTGGGGTCGCCCGTCTGTCGACGGGCGACGCTGCGAATTCATG
>NZ_JBKQOT010000678.1:0-2717 GCF_052145395.1 Roseiarcus sp. | reverse complement strand
GATGGCAAGACCGGACAGGTTCTTTGGGAGATGACGCTGAACTCCGGCGTGATCGGTACGCCGTCCACCTTCATGGTCGATAACGTGCAATACGTCGCTGTGCAGGCGGGTTGGGGAGTGGACGCTGAGCGTGTGCGCGATCAAATTACCAAACTCTTGCCCGACGGGAGGTCACCCAACATCGCACCGCAAGGTGGAGTGGTCTGGGTGTTCCGAATAGCCGAATAGCAATGGGTGCCCCAATGATCGACGAACGCATCGCGATTGTCGTCTCGGCGCTGCTCTTCACGGTCGTTTTGGCCGTGACCGGTTCGATCTCCGGATCGGCGTCCGAAGCAAACACAGCCGAGGCGCGGCCCGCTCCTCTGCCAAACAGCGCCGAGGAAGTTGTAGCGTACGTAACGAGGGCGCTGACCACGCATGATCTTGACGCCTTCGAGAGGCTGGTCGAGTGGAAGGGAGCCCGTCCAATCCGCAAACGAATGATGCTGGCCCAGATCCGTTACTGCTTCGGTCGCCCAATCCGGTCGGCCGTGGTTGAGCCGTTTCCGGCCGACGGGTTGCAACAAGCAAAGAGCCTGTTAGGGCTAGACCCTAACGTGCCGGTCACAGAACGGCTGCGTGTAGTCTTCGACGAGCCGCCCACGTCGTTCGGAGATTTGCCGACCAGTGTGTTCCTCCTCGGTAAGGAGGACGGCGTGTATCGCGTGTCTCTCCTACTGGCGAGTGGTCCGCCGAATTAGGTCGGCGACATGCTTGCGCGGCTGGTGGACGAGCGACCTCCACTTTGCGCCAGTAGGAAGGAACCGCGCAAGCGCAGCCGCTTGTTTTCTTGGCCGCGACCTGAGGTGACCAAGGACGGCCTCATCCCCTATACCGCGCAAGCAAGCGCGATTGCGAGGACCTCGAAATTCGCACGCCCTAATGAACATCGAGGTTTTCACGCAGTCTCGACCCAAAGCGGACTTCGGCCTCGCTTACATTCGGCCAAATCGCTTCAGAGCGCGCCTCGGACGGTTCTTTTCAGTGAATCGTGCTATAGTTTCCGCCAATGGCGGAGGAGCACCGTGGCCGAGGTCCGAAAACTTGTTGCGATTATGGCCGTCGACGTTGTCGGCTATTCCCGTCTGATGAGTGAGGATGAGGCGGGCACAGCAAAGGTGGTGCGCGAGCATCGTCGAGCGGCGGTTCCGATCGTTCAGGGTCTCGGCGGACGGATCGTCAAGACCATGGGCGATGGTCTTTTGCTGGAGTTTCCCTCCGTCGTCGCCGCCGTCGAATGCGCCGTGACGATCCAGAACATGATGGTCGAACGCAACGTCGGTGCGCCCGAAGCGAGGCGGGTCGTCTATCGCATCGGCATCCATCTTGGCGACGTGCTGGTCGACGGCGACGATATTTTGGGCGACGGGGTGAACATCGCGGCGCGGCTCGAGAGCATCTGCGAGCCCGGGGGCGTCTCAATATCCCGCGCCGTCTACGATCAGATCAGCGGAAAGCTTGCTTTCGGATTCCGAACCCTCGGTCAGCAAAAACTGAAAAATATCGCCAGGGCGGTCGAAGTATTCGCAATCGACTATATGGACAAAACGGGCAAGGCCCCTACGCTCGACGACGCGAACGTCGCGCAGACGATCAAATATTGCCGGGCGCCTGATGGAGTGCGCCTTGCCTATGCGATTTCAGGCAGTGGACCGCCTTTGGTGAAGGCGGGGAACTGGATGAACCATCTCGAATACGATTGGGAGAGCCCGATTTGGCGGCATGTTTTTCGCGGGCTATCGCGTAATCATACCCTCATTCGGTACGACGCGAGAGGCAACGGCCTGTCCGACTGGGACGTTGACACGCTGTCGCTAGACGCCTGGGTGACCGACCTCGAGACAGTCGTAAACAGGGCCGCCGTTGAGCGTTTCCCGCTTCTCGGAATGTCCCAAGGCGGCGCGATATCGGTTGCCTACGCAGTGCGGCACCCGGAACGCGTGACGCACCTAATTTTGTACGGCGCGTTCGCGCTTGGGGGAAAGCGGCGCTCTCCCGCCGAGAAAGAAAGACGCGATGCGATGACGACCTTGATGCGGCTCGGATGGGGCGCGGACAATCCAACTTTTCGGCAAATCTTCACAGGGCTATTCATCCCGGGAGCAACGCATGAGCAGGCGGACATTTTCAACGAGCTGCAACTGAGAACGACCTCTCCCGAGTGCGCCGTTCGGTATTTCGATGCCGTCAACGATTTCGATATCATCGATCTGCTCTCGAAAGTGAAGGTGCCGACCCTCGTTATGCATGTGCGGGACGACCAAATGGTTCCCTTCTATGCCGGACGCCAACTGGCCGCCGGTATCTCCGGCGCTCATTTCGTCGCTTTGCCCGGTCGAAACCATTTGTTCCTCGAGCATGAGGCGGCGTCCGATCGCTTCTTCGAAGAGCTCAGCCTCTTCCTGAGGGACTGAAGCCCTTTGCGGCTGGTTCGCTGAGGCGTTCGCGAACGTCTCCTCCGGGCGGACACTGAGCTTTCCTTGTTTGCTTTCTACGCCCGCTATTCCCCCCGTTCCCGCCGTTCGGCCAACGGTCGCTATCCGCCCACTGCGCCAGTTCGGTGGCGCCTTCATGGATGCGTGCTTCGGGCGGAGACCGCGCCTACGGGGAATGCCTGCTTACCTGCCCACTCTTGCCGTTCGTTGGCGCAAACCGCAACGTCAGCTCAACGTCGA
>NZ_JBKQOT010000677.1:0-5162 GCF_052145395.1 Roseiarcus sp. | reverse complement strand
GGGCTGGCGGCGGCGGCGGTGCCGTCGGCGCGGCCTCGGCGGCTGGCGGATCCGCTAGCACGACCGGCAACGGCTCGGCGGCTGGCTCGGGCACCGGCAGTGCTTCCGGCAGCGTTGGCGGCGGCGGATCGGGCTCCGGCGGCGGCGGCGGCGGCGGCATGTAAGCCTCCATTCGGTGAAGACGGCCCGCCAAGTCTTCGGCTCGGCGGGCCTTTCAATTGGCCCGTCGGAGTTTCGCTCAGGCGGGCCCTTTCAATGGAGGCTTGGACATGAAACTTCTTGTCATCTTGGCCGCGCTGGTCCTTCCGGCGGCGGCTTACGCGGGAACCGCGACGGCGACCGGCCCTGCGGGGGGGTGTCAGCGTCGACCGGGCCGGGCGGCGCTTCAGCGTCGGGCGGCGGCGGCACGGCGAGCACCAGCGCCGCTCCGGGCCACGCATCCGCCTCTGGTACTGGAGGCGCGGCCGCGGCGGCGACCGGAGTGGGCCCGGGCCCGGCGAACGCCGGCGCTATGGGCACCTCCTTCGGCGGACATGCGTCCACCGGTTCGACGGCCGCTGTGTCCTCGACGCACGGTTATGGCGCCCACGCGGCAGCTGCCTTCGGCGCCGGTCCCAACGGCACGGCGACAGCTTGGTGAGCGCAGGTGTTGCGTTCATGATCGCAGTCACGCCAATCGTGCGGGGACGCTGACGGACGCCATCGCGGCATCCGTCAGCGTTCGTCGAATCGCGCCGCTTCGCCGTCAGCGTACTCGCGATGGGCCGGGCCGCCGGGCTCGCGATGGGGCGGCCGGCCACCGCGACGGCCGGCTTCTGGACGCGCGGGCGAAGCCCCGGATTCCTCGCTCCGCGGCCTCAAGGGCTGCGGTGAGGCAGTTTCCTTGGCGAGGCAGAAGCCTACCGCATTTCCCGTCCGCGCTTTTCCCCACGATATCCTTCGTGCTAAGCCGCGTGCACGACTCTGCGCCGAAAGCCCGGAAGGCCCCCCATGAACGTCACCGCCAACGCGCCGATCCGCTCGAACTCGTTCTTCTCCGCTCCGCTCGCCGCGGCTGACCCGGAGATCGCCAACGCGGTCGCGCTCGAACTCGGTCGCCAGCGCGACGAGATCGAACTGATCGCCTCGGAGAATATCGTCTCCCGCGCCGTTCTCGAGGCGCAGGGCTCGGTGATGACCAACAAATACGCGGAGGGCTATCCGGGCAAGCGCTATTACGGCGGCTGCCAGTTCGTCGACATCGCCGAAAAGCTCGCCATCGAGCGCGCCTGTATGTTGTTCGACTGCCGCTACGCCAACGTGCAGCCGAACTCCGGCAGCCAAGCGAATCAGGGCGTGTTCCTCGCCCTGATGAAGCCGGGCGACACGTTCATGGGCCTCGATCTCGCCGCCGGCGGACACCTCACCCATGGCTCGCCGGTCAACCTGTCCGGCCGCTGGTTCCATTGCGTGTCCTACGGAGTCGATCGCGAGACCCATCGCGTCGACATGGATCAGGTCGAGCGGCTCGCCCGCGAGGCGAAGCCGAAGCTCATCATCGCCGGCGGTTCGGCCTACGCCCGGCTCTGGGACTTCGAGCGCTTCCGCGCCATCTGCGACGAGGTCGGCGCCACTTTCATGGTCGACATCGCCCATTTCGCCGGGCTGGTGGCGGGCGGGACGCATCCGTCGCCGTTCCCGCACGCCCATGTCGTCACCACCACGACACACAAGACGCTGCGCGGCCCGCGCGGCGGCATGATCCTGACCAACGACGACGAGCTCGCCAAGAAGATCAACTCGGCGATCTTCCCGGGCCTGCAGGGCGGACCGCTGATGCATGTCATCGCCGCCAAGGCGGTCGCGTTCCATGAGGCGCTGACGCCGGAGTTCCGCAACTACGCCCGCGCCGTCGTCGACAACGCCCAGGCGCTCGCCCACGAGATTCTCGCCGGCGGCTACAAGCTGGTGACCGGCGGCACCGACAACCACCTGATGCTGGTCGACCTGACGCCGAAGGGCCTTACCGGCAAGGCGGCGGAGGCGGCGCTTGGGCGCGCCCACATCACCTGCAACAAGAACGGCATCCCCTTCGACCCGCAGAAGCCGATGGTGACCTCGGGCGTCCGCCTCGGCACGCCCGCCGCGACCTCACGCGGTTTTGGCGTCCCCGAATTCGCCAAGGTCGGCCAGCTGATCGTCGAGACGCTCGACGGGCTCGCGGCGCACGGCGAGACGGACAACGCCGCGATCGAAGCGAAAGTGCGCGGCGACGTCGCCGAGCTGACCCGCCGGTTCCCGATCTACTGACGGCCGGCCTCGGCGAAACCAGGGGCGGCTCGCCATGCGGTGCCCGTATTGCGGCGGTCTCGACACGCAGGTGAAGGACTCCCGCCCGACCGAGGACTCGTCCTCCATTCGCCGCCGCCGGGTCTGCCCGGACTGCGGCGGCCGGTTCACGACGTTCGAGCGCGTTCAGCTGCGCGAACTCATGGTGGTCAAGAAGAGCGGCCGGCGCGTGCCGTTCGACCGCGACAAGCTCATGCGTTCCGTCCAGGTCGCGCTGCGCAAGCGCTCCGTCGAGCCCGAGCGGGTCGAGCGGATGGTCAACGGCGTCGTGCGCCAGCTCGAGAGCCAGACCGATGGCGACATCCCCACGGAACGGATCGGGGAACTGGTGATGGAAGGCCTGAAGGCGCTCGACGACGTCGCCTACGTGCGCTTCGCCTCCGTCTATCGTAACTTCCGGGAAGCGCGCGATTTCAATGCGATCGTCGGTGAACTTCAGGCTGAGCCTGAAGCAGCGCCCGAACCCGCGCCCGTGCGCAAGCGGAAGGAGCCCTCGGCGACATGAGCGCGCTGGCCGCTCCGCATGCGGACGACGACGAACGCTGGATGCAGGCCGCGCTGAACCTGGGCGAACGCTCGCTCAGCCTCGCCGCGCCGAACCCCTCGGTCGGCGCCATTCTCGTCAAGGACGGCGCGGTTGTCGGCCGGGGCGTGACCGCGCCGGGCGGGCGTCCCCACGCCGAGCCCATCGCGTTGGCTGACGCCCGCGAGGCGGCGCGCGGCGCGACCCTCTATGTCACCCTCGAGCCCTGTTCCCACACCGGCGTCTCGTCGCCCTGCGCCGACGCCGTGATCGAGGCCGGCGTCGCCCGGGTCGTCGCGGCGATCGAGGACCCCAATCCCGAGGTGGCGGGGCAGGGAATCGCGCGGCTTCGCGCAGCCGGGATCGCGGTGACGGTCGGGCCGGGGGCGGATCAGGCGCGGCGCGACCATCTCGGCCACATCCGCCGGGTCACCGAGGGCCGGCCTTGCGTGACGCTGAAGCTCGCCGAGACGGCGGACGGCTTTGCTTCCGGCGGGCCGCACGACCAGCGCCTGAAAATCACCGGCCCGATCGCCAACGCTCGCGTGCAGATGATGCGCGCGACCCACGAGGCGATCATGGTCGGCGTCGAGACGGCGCTCGCCGACGATCCGGCGCTGACCGTGCGCGTGCCCGGCCTCGACCGCAAGCCGTGGCCGGTCGTGCTCGACACGAACCTGCGTCTGCCGCTCCGCTCGCGGCTGGCGACGGGAGCGCGCAACGTGCCGACGCTGGTCGTTGTGGGGGAGGGGGCGTCGAGAGACGCCGAGGCTCGGCTCGCCCTATGCGGCGTCGCCGTCGAGCGCGTCGCCCTCGACGCCGCCGGCCGCGTCGATCTCGGCGCGGCATTAAGGGCGCTGTCGGCGCGCGGCGTCACCCGCGTGTTCAGCGAAGGCGGCCCGCGCGTGGCGGCGCGGCTCATCGACCTGGGGCTCGCCGACGAGGTGGTGATCTTCACGGCCGAAAGGCCGCTCGGTCGCCCGGGCCTGCCGGCGCTGAGCCAAGCCGCGCGCGCGTCCCTCGCCGATTCCTCGCGCTACCGGCTCGTCGAGACGGCGACTTACGGGCCGGACACGATGCGGGTTTGGGAGCGGCGGGGGTAGCGGTTCGAACGCCGCTTGGCCCTCTTGGCTCCGTCAACGCTGAACAGATGACGCGCAGCGTGGCGAGCCGAGAGAAACCCCGGTCATTCGTCACCAGGGCGTATGCGTCGATCATTCGGGCGCTCGCCGCCTGAACTGCGTCAGGCAGCTTGAACCCATACTCTACGCGCAAAAATGCGGCTTCCTCGGCGATCTCAGCGTCTAGCGGGATCACGCGCCATGATTCCAGGAGGTGTCGGTATTCCCGGACAAGCGCCCGATCTTCACGCGTCATCGGGCCGGTCAGCGCCTGGGCGATCGTCACCGTTGTAACAGCGAACGGAAGCGTTCCCGCTTGGTGGGCTTTGAAAACCGGCTCGAACCTCGGAGCAAACTGGGGATTTTCTTCGAGGACGTAGATGATCGGCGCCGTATCCACAACGAGCAGCGCGCGTCTCCTGGCCCGGGCGTCGACGGTCGCCGCGATGATCAGCGCGTTGACGAAACGCAGACTCCTGACGTAGCCTGACCTTACCAAGGGGATGGGGTTCCCCTTCAACTGCCCGACCGCCTTAGAGCCAGGCGGCTGATGACCCCTACCGAGCGCAACAGCTGCGGTGGGCGTTCTTCATTTGCCGAGCGATCCCCGCGCCAGAACAGGGGTTCGGTCATGGCAAGCGTCTGGCTTCATTCGGCTCTATGGATCGGCCTGGCGCTGCTCGCGTCGCTGATCTCCATTCGCGTCACGATCTCGGTCGCGCTGATCGAAATCGTCGTCGGCGCCTTCGCCGGCAACCTCGTCGGCCTTCAGATCACCGAATGGGTGAACTTCCTCGCCGGCTTCGGTGCGATCCTGCTGACGTTCCTCGCCGGGACGGAAATCGATCCGCGGATTGTCAGAAAGCACTTCTGGTCAAGCATGTCGATCGGCGCCGTCGGCTTCCTCGCGCCCTATCTCGGCGTGCTGGCCTACGCGCATTTGTCATCGGCTGGCCGTGGCCACAGTCGCAAATCGCCGGTATATCCCTGTCGACGACGTCGGTCGCCGTCGTCTACGCCGTGATGATCGAAACCGGCTTCAACAAAAGCGAGATCGGCAAGATCATTCTCGCCGCCTGCTTCATCAACGACCTCGGCACCGTGCTGGCGCTCGGGATCGTGTTCGCCCACTTCGATGCCTGGATGCTTCTGTTCGGCGTCGCGACGGCGATCGTGCTCGTCCTTCTCGT
>NZ_JBKQOT010000676.1:0-3025 GCF_052145395.1 Roseiarcus sp. | reverse complement strand
GCGTCACGAAGCCCGTGTCGGCGGCGGCTTTCTCTGGGTGGATTTCGTTCCGTCGATCGGCGCGGTCAGCGCTATGGCGCAGGAGCGCGACCAGACGGTGACTCACTTCGGCTTTGGGTCCGAGGAGCTTGCGGAGCTCGCCAAGGCTGTCGCCGATTCCGGCGTTTCTCGCCTTGCGCCGGCAGGGGCGGCGCTCGACTTCGACTCGATCTGGGACGGCTACGACCTGCCGTTCGAGCTCACGCGACTCGTCCGGGTGGGGTGACGACCGAACCGCCTTTGATGTCGTTCGAAATCCAGGAGGACCACGGGCGTCGCCCGACGGCGGCGCGCGTTCCGCCCTCCCGCTTGTGGATAGGGACACGGCGCACGTGCACGGCTGACCCATCCTGATAGGATGGCGCGATGCCCCTTCACCTGATCAAGCTCTGCGTCGGCGCGGATTCGCTCGAAGACTTGCGCACATGGATGGCGGCGCGGATGCGCGAGGCGGAGAAGCGCGGCGCGCCGGCCCGCCATGCCCATGTCACCCGTATGGCCCCGAAGCGGGCGGACGAACTGACCGATGGAGGCTCGCTGTACTGGGTGATCAAGGGGCAGATCGGGGCGCGGCAGGCGATCCTCGGCGTCGAGCGGTTCAGGGACGCTGACGGGATCGGGCGCTGCAAGCTCTGGCTCGACGGCGAGGTGGTCCCGGTCGCGCCCCGCCCGATGCGGGCCTTCCAGGGGTGGCGCTATTATGAACCAAAGGACGCGCCGCCAGACCTCGACGGCCGTGGGGCTGGTGTGGCGGCGATGCCGGAAGGGCTGCGGCGCGAACTGGCGGCGCTGGGGCTGCTATGAACGGGATTGCCAACACTGCGCTGCGCTCCTTGGGTGGCGAGACGCCGCCCCTCCGACTCGTTTCCCCACTCGGGCGGCGGCGAGCCAGACGCCTGCGCCCGCGACGTCCGGCCAGGGCCGGCGGACCGTCGCCATGGATGAGGAGACGACCGCCCTCGTTGCTCGTGTCCGGCGATTCGCCATGCCGGATGGCGACGTCGAACCCCGCGAGATCGTCTTCGCCCAGGAAGGCGAGATCCGGCTCCAACCGGGAGCGGCGTGGCGACCGTTTGGCGCGGAGCAGCGGATGGCCGGCGCTGGCCCCGACTTCCTCTGGCGAGCCAAGGTCCGCATGGCGCCGCTCGCGCCGGTGACGGTCGTCGACGCCTTCGAGAACGGCGCCGGGCGACTCACGGCGTCGCTGTTTGGGCTCCTGCCCGTGGCGCGCGGCAGGGGCGAGGAATTTGACCGGGGCGAATTGCAGCGGGCGCTGGCCGAGCTGCCCTGGCGCCCGTTCGCCATCGGCCGCCTGCCGGATACGGCCTGGGAGAGCCCGGATGGCCAAACGCTTCGCGCGACCTACGACGATGCCCATGTCCGTGCGAGCGTCGAATTCACGGTCGACGCAGAGGGACGGGTGACCGGCGGGTCGGCGCTGCGCCCGCGAGCCGTCGGCCGGACGACGGTTGACACGCCGTGGCGTGGCGTATTCGGCGAGTGGCGCCGGTTCGGCCGCCTCCGGATTCCGACCTGGGCCGAAGTCGCCTGGATTTTGCCGGATGGCCCATTCCCTTACTGGCGCGGCCGGATTGTCACGTTTCCCGAATTGTGACGGACGAAGCAAATTTCTCAAATCGCCGCTTGCCGAAATCGTCACGACGCACAATGTGCAACTCCGTCCACCCGCCTGTTGAACTCGTCATGGACAAGACACGGAACACGCCGGTTCCGCAGCCCGGCAAGAGCGACGACATCGCCTCGTTTCTGGACGACGCGCGGCGGACGCCGGCGCCCACGTCCTCGGGGCGCGGACGGCTGATCTTCGCCCTCGACGCCACCATGAGTCGGCAGCCGACCTGGGACGTCGCCCAGCGCCTCCAGGCGAAGATGTTCCAGGTCGCCGCAGGGTTCGGCGGCCTCGAGGTCCAGCTCGTCTTTTATCGCGGCTTGGGCGAGTGCAAAGCGTCGAGATTCGTCTCCGAGGGACGCGGCCTCGCCGAACTCATGAGCCGAATCGCGGTGCGGGGGGGCGAGACCCAGATCCGCCGCGTGCTGGCGCACGCCCGCAACGAGGCCAAGCGGGCGAAGGTCGGCGCGCTCGTCTTCGTCGGCGACGCGATGGAGGAGAACCCGGACGCGCTCGCCGCGCTCGCCGGCGAGCTCGCCTTGCAGGGGGTGAGGGCGTTCATGTTCCAGGAAGGCGGCGACCCGTCGGCGCGGCGCGTCTTCTCGGAGATCGCCCGGCTCACCGGCGGCGCCTATAGTGCGTTCGATTCGGGCGCGACGTCGCGGCTCGAGGCGCTGCTGCGCGCGGCGGGCGCCGATGCGGCGGGCGGACACCAGGCGCTCGCGCAGGAAGCCGAATACGACGCGACGGCGCGGCTCCTGCTGTCGCAGATGCGGGGATCGTGAAACTCGCATAGCGTCTATGCGCGCGGGACTTCCCGCTTCGGTCGCGCGGTCGGGCGCGGCGACACGAAGGCATTGCTTCGATGAATTTCGTCATCGGTCTGATTTTGCTGATGCTTCTCCTGTCAGCGATCAGGCAGTTCGCACGCATGAACCCCGCCGATGTGGCTCGCGCCGTCCGAACCGGCGGCGGCGTGCTGGGTCTGATCGGCGCGGCGCTGCTTCTTCTGCGGGGTCAGATCTTCATCGCGGCGGCCTTGGCCGGAGTGGCGGCGAGCTTCGCCGGCTGGCGAAAATTTGGGCAGTGGGCGTCCTTCCGCTGGCCCGCGAGCGGCGCTGGAGCGCGAAACGGGCGGGTGACGACGGCCCGCTCGGCGATGCTCGAGATGCGGCTCGATCACGACAGCGGCGTGATGACCGGCGCAGCGCTGGCGGGAACCTTTGCCGGCCGGTCGCTGGACACGCTGTCGCGTCCTGAGCTTCTGAGCCTCGGCGAGGAGCTTCGCCGGCTGGCGAAAATTTGGGCAGTGGGCGTCCTTCCGCTGGCCCGCGAGCGGCGCTGGAGCGCGAAACG
>NZ_JBKQOT010000675.1:0-3146 GCF_052145395.1 Roseiarcus sp. | reverse complement strand
CGGATCGGGTCGGTGAGCACGTTCGGGTCGTGCGGCAGGACGACCAGCGCGTCGATGCCCTGGGTCGACAAATCTTCGAGCGCGTTCGCCTGAGCCGCCGGGTCGGGCGAAGTCTTCACGATCACCTTGAGGCCCGGATACCTTTTCTCGAGAGCCTTGGCCTCCTCCATCGCGTGGAACACGACGCCGCCGGTCCAGCCGTGATCGGCGGTCGGAACGGAGACCGCGATCGTCTTCGTCGTTTGCGCCTGGGCGGCGCCGGCCAGGAGGCCGAGGACCGCGAGGCCGATCAAAAACCGTTTCATTCTTTCCTCTCCCGCTCGTTTTGAGAGGCCGCGGCGCGAGCCCCGTCCTCCCGCTCTTTCCTCAGCGATTGCGAGACAGTCCGCGTTGCGCCAGCATCGCAATGATGATGATCGCGCCCTGAACCGCGCCGATGAGGTATTCGCTGACCACGTTCGACAGCAGCATGATGTTGCCGATGACTTCGAGAATAAGCGCGCCGGCGATCGTGCCCCAGACGCGCCCCACGCCGCCCTTGAGCCGCGTGCCGCCGACCACCACGGCGGTGATCGCCATCAGTTCCCAGCCGAGTCCGGTCGCCGCGCTGGCCGAACTCAGCCGCGGCACATAGACGATGACGGCGAGCGCGACGCAGAGGCCCTGCAGCACGTAGGTGATTGTGCGCACGCGAGCCACGTTGATGCCGGAATACCGGGCGACGTCCTCGTTCGATCCGACCGCGCGCACGTGGCGCCCGTAGGCGGTGCGGTAGAGAATGAAGGCGCCGACGATCGCGACGCCGAGGATGACCAGCACCGGATAGGGAACGCCGAACAAATCGCCGAAATAGACCTGCCGGTATGCGGCCCGGATGTCGTTGTTCCGGATGGTGATCGAGCCGCCCTGCGCCAGCCAGGTCAGCAGCGAGCGGAAAATGCCCATCGTCCCGAGCGTCACGATGAACGGCTCGATCTTGCCGAGCGTGGACGTGACGCCGTTGAAGAGTCCGCAAAGGGCGCCGACGGCGAGCGACAGCGCCATCGCGGCGAGAATAAGCAGCGTCGCGTTCTCGATCAGTCCGGAATTCAGGAACAGGATTTCGAGCCCGGCCACGAAGGCGGCCATCGCCCCGACCGACAGGTCGAGCCCCCCGCCGGTGATGACCAGCGTCTGCCCGACCGCGATGGTCGCGATGAAGGTGCTGCGCGCCAGCACGTTGGTCAGATTGTCCAAGCTGAGAAAGCGCGAATTGGCCGCCGCCCCGAGCACGCAGATGAGGCCGAGCGCCAGGAACGGCGCGACCGCGCCGAGGTTGATTCGGCGGCGCGGCGGCGCGGCCGGCGCCTCATGAACCGCCTCAGTCATACCCGCGCGTCCCCGACCTTCGCGTCCACGCCCGTCGCCAGCACCACGATCGCATGCTCCGTCATCGCCTCGCCCGCCACTTCGCCCGCGATCCGGCCGTTGCGCATGACGATGATCCGGTGACAGACCCCGATCAGTTCGGCCATCTCGGACGAAATCACGATCACCGAGCGGCCCTCCCCGGCCATGGCTGCGATAAATCGATAGATCTGCTGCTTGGCGCCGATGTCGATTCCGCGCGTAGGTTCGTCGATCACGACGACCCGCGGATTGAGCTGCATCATTTTCGCAAGCAAAAGTTTCTGCTGATTGCCGCCGGACATCTGGCCCGCAAGCAGCGACTTGTCGCCCACACGGATGTCGAAACGCTGGATCGCCGCGTCGAGCGCCCTGGCTTCCTTGGCGCGGTCGACGACCGGCCCGCGCTGGAACTGGTCGAGCGCGGCGAGCGTGAGGTTCGTCCCCAGATTCTCCTCGAGAAGCAGGCCCTTGCTTTTGCGGTCCTCGGTCAGGTAGACGGCGCCGGCCAGCATGCCGGCCCGCGCGTCCGGCCATTGCTGGGGCCGGCCGTCGAGCCGGATCTCGCCGCCGCCCCTTCTGAGGCCGAACAAGGCTTCGAAGAGTTCCGTGCGCCCGGCGCCGACAAGGCCGGAGAAGCCGAGGATCTCGCCGGGACGCACCGTGAAACTGGCGTCCTCGGCAAAACCTTCCGCGCCGAAATGGGCGACCTCGAGCGCCGGCGCGCCGGTCGGGGCGGAGGAACGCGGCGGGTAGAGCGCGAGAAGGTCGCGCCCGACCATCAGGCGCGCCATGTCGACCGGATCGAGGTCGGCGGCGGGGCGGGTCGTGACCTTCTTGCCGTCGCGCAACACTGTCACAATGTCGGCGACCGCCTTCACTTCCTCCAGCCGGTGGGAAATATAGAGGATCGCGACGCCCTTGGCCTTCAGCTCGCGAATGAGTCTCAGAAGCGCCGTCGTCTCGACCGGCGTCAGCGAAGCCGTCGGCTCGTCGAAAATGACGACGCGGTGGGAAACGGTGAGGGCCCGGGCGATCTGCGCCAGTTGCCGCTGGGCGATCGACAGCCGCTCGACCGGAAGGGTGACGGGCGCATCGACGCCGAAGACCCGCATCGCTTCGGACGCGCGGCGGTTCATCTCGCGGTCGTCGACTGTGAGTCCGCGTCGCGCCTCGCGGCCCAGAAACATGTTCTCGGCGATCGTGAGGTCGGGCGCGAGCATGATCTCCTGGTGCACGAGCACGATTCCGCGGCGTTCGGCGTCGACCGGCCCTTTCAACTCGACCGGCGCGCCATCAAGCTTCAGGAGCCCGCGAGTCGGCTGAAGATGGCCGCTGAGGATCTTCATGAGCGTCGACTTGCCTGCGCCGTTCTCGCCGATGATGGCGTGCACCTCTCCGGCGCGGACGTCGATCGACACGTCGCTCAGAACCTCGATCGGCCCAAAGGACCGGGACAGACCGACGGCTTCGAGAACGGATTGGGAGGGTCCCAAGGGGGCGCTCGGTCGATTGGAAACGGGTTGCGGCTCATTTGGCTCGCTCGGCTCAGGCATCCCCTCCCCTCCGGCGACTTGGCCGAGGCTGACATGCCAGCGAAAGCTAGCACCGCCGCGCCCGATCCGTAAAGCGGCGGCGCGCGTCGGGGGCGCAGGCGCGTCCGCTGCCGACGTGAAGCGGACCTCGCAGACCGCTAAGAGCCTGACCTGAAATTGGTTGACCGGCCTCGCGGGGTCTGATTCTCCCTGGTTTGCAACAAC
>NZ_JBKQOT010000674.1:0-6594 GCF_052145395.1 Roseiarcus sp. | reverse complement strand
CTCCTCAGCGGGCTGGCGCACGCCCTCGAACGGGCTCCTCTCGATAAGGTCGCGCTCGATGGCCCATCGTCCGAACGTCTTCAGGATGGACAAGACGCGATTGGCGAGGACGGGGGCGCGGTCGACCAGAGGGTCGAGCAACTGGCGTGTGTCGGTCTTGGTGATTGTCGACAACCGCCGCCCGCGCCACACGGGCAGGACGTCGTGTTGCAGGATACGCTCGACCTCTTGCGCAGTGCGGGGGCGCTTTGCCCTCACGTGCCTCGCGACGAAGGATTGCGCCACGGACTCGAACAGGTCGGCCGGCGCCTCCGTGGCGGCCCTCTCGGCGGCCCGGGCGGCTTTCTTCTCGGCGTCTGGGCTGTCCGCCGTCGGCGATCAGGGCCTTGGCCTTGGCGGCCCTCCTGCGGGCCTCTTTGAGGGGGATGAGCGGGTAGTTGCCGATCGTGTGCTTCGCCTGCTTCCCGTGAAGCCTGTAGCGCAAGATCCACGACTTCGTCCCCGATGGCTGGACGGCGATTCGCAGGCCGCCGATTTGGGCGTCCGCGACTTGGTAGCGCGACTCTTTCGGCTTCAGGGCGTCGAGGCCGGCTTGGGTCAGGATCTTTTTCATGCGGTACCCCATGGCTCCAGGGGTACCGGAAACACCCCGTCTCTCAACGTACCCCGTTGTTCCCTTATGTGGAGGCCTCTGGGGCGCAACGCAAGGCAAAATAAGGAAATTTGCAGGCAAAGCGTCTTCGGATGTCACGCATTGTTACGCCGGCCACCCTGCTTCCCACGCAGGAGCAGGTGACCATTCTGTCGGAGCAGGAGAAGCGCCTGACCGTTCCGACGATCGTTCCGCCATTCTCCGCCTTACGGCGCGTGCGGGACAAGATTTCCGCCTTTCGGACGCTCGCGGAGATCGGCGCGCCGCAACCGCCAACGGTCGAGGTCCGCGACGTCGCCGATCTCGGGCGTGTCAAGAACTTTCCCGTTTTCGTCAAACGGTCGGTCGGCACGGCGAGTTCGGGCGTGCGACGCGCGAGCTCGCCCGATGAGCCGTCGCGGCCAAAGATCTCTGTCTCGGGTCCGACGAAATGATCGCGCAAACTGAGGTGGAGGGTCCTCTGGCGATGGTGCAGGCGGTTTCGAACCGTGGCCGATTGATCGCCTGGCACGCCAACCTGCGCGTGAAGGAAGGCGCCGGCGGCGGCGCGGCGATCAAGCAAAGCATCGCCATCCCGGGCCTCGCCGATTGTCTCGAGCGCCTCGTGGCGTCGCTTCGATGGCATGGCGGGCTGTCGTTGGACGTGATCCTGACCGATGGCGGCCCGATGATCATCGATGTCAATCCGCGCCTCGTGGAGCCGGCGAACGCGTTTTTTCCGGCGTGGACCTCGTCGGCGCCATGCTCGATCTCGCGGCGGGCGGCAGAACGCAGGTTCGCCCCGTCGGTCGCGCCGGCGTGCTCAGCCATCAGTCGCTCCTTGCGATCCTCGGCGCCGCCGAGCGCACGGGATCGCGCCGTGCGGTCCTCAGCGAAGCGCTCGATGCGTTCTTGCTCAGCGGCGCGTATCTGGGATCGCAGGAGGAACTGACGCCGATTGCCGGCGACCCTCTCGCCGCCGTTCCAGTCCTGGCCGCCTGCCTGGCGACGATCGTGCATCCATCGCTTTGGCGGAAGTTTTATGGCGGAGCGGTCGGTGCCTATGCGGTGACGCCGCAGGCGTGGACGGCGATTGTCGACTCGGCCGTCCCGTGACCGAGAAAAGGCCCGCTATTCGCACATTTGTTGTGCATCCATGCAAAACCTTGCTTTCCCGGTCGCCGCATCCGAGCGACCTCGGTTGCGCCGAGTCCCCTGGCCATGAGAAAGCTGGCGTCCCACAGCCCCTGCTCAAACGATCATCCGTTACAGGCAAGCGACTCCATTCAGGCAATGGATCGCCATCGCGCCATTTTGTTGTGCAAACGATCAAAAAAGAATAATGGTCTTGGGAGACCCGGGAGGAACCTAATGCGACGCTTAGGCATACATTCGTTCGTCTGGACGGACGGCGGGACGCAGGAGGGGCTGGAAGACGCGATGGAGAAGTCGGCGGCCTGCGGCTTCGGCATCATCGAGTTCGCCTATCTCCGCCCCGAGAAATTCGACCTTGAGCGGCTGGCCAAGCGCGCCAGGGCGCTCGACCTGGACATCGTCGTCACCATGGGCCTGCCCCTTTCGGCCGACGTGTCCAGTGAGGACTTGGGCGTGGTCCGTGCCGGCGAGGCGCTGCTCTCCGACGCGGTCAAAGCGGTTCGCGACATTGGCGGCATCCGGCTCGGCGGCATTCTCTATTCGGCGCATACCAAATACGCGCGCATGCCGACCGAGTGCGGCCGCAAGAACAGCGTCGCTGCGATCGCCAAGACCGCCGACATCGCCAAGCAGTCGGGCGTGGAGCTTGTGCTGGAGATCGTCAACCGCTTCGAAACGAACCTTTTGAACACAACGGCGCAAGGCCTCGCTTTCGTCCGGGAGACGGGATCGGACCATGTCCGCCTGCACCTCGACACCTTTCACATGAACATTGAGGAAGTCGATCCGGCCGCTTCCGTCCGGCTCGCCGGCGACAAGATCGGCTATTTCCACATTGGCGAGAGCAACCGCGGCTATCTCGGCGCCGGCGTGGTCGACTTCGACCGCATGTTCGACGCGCTGGTCGAGATCGGCTACGCCCGCGACATCGTCTTCGAGAGTTTCTCCAACGCCGTCGTCGATGAAGCGCTGTCGCTGGCGTGCGGCATCTGGCGCGACACCTGGACCGACAACGAGGCGCTTGCCCGACACGCAAAGCGGTTCATCGAAATTCGTTACGAGGAGGCTCAGCGTCGCCGTGCGACCCTTGCGCGCCCATAGACTGGAGCCGGCCCGGAGCATGCTGGCGAGTCTCAAGCGCGCGCCACACGGAAACTGACGATTGAACCAGATCGTGAGGCTGGCAAGTTCGCCGAGCCGGATCCGTCAGAACAACGCGGCTGCGGCGCTGCAGGCGCTCTTTCACGCTGGCCGGTTGAGCCGAGCTGACCTGGCGCGCGAGATGCGGCTCAACCGATCCTCCTCCGGCAGCATCATTGCCGAATTGTCGGCGCTTGGCCTGGTGCGGGAGATTGAGGACGACAAGCGGAAGGACAAGGCCTTCGCCAGGGTGGGCAGGCCTGGGATCCTCTTGGAGCTCATTCCCGACGCGGTCTCGTTCCTGGGCGCCGAGATTGGCGTCGAGCACATCTCGACAGTTCAGATCGACCTTGCCGCCAATATCGTGCGAAGCAACGTCGAGGCCTTTGACGGTCGCGCCGTCGGCGTCGACGAAGCGATTGCTCGCGCCGTTGAACAGGCCTTCTGCGACCTCACCGTCGAGGCGCGCGAGCGCAGCGAAGGATTCGGCTTGTCGTCGCCGTCTCAGATGAGCGATGAGGGCGTCGTGCAAATCGCGCCGCTGCTCGGCTGGCGCAACGTCAACCTCGTCGAGCGGCTGCGCGCCATTTTGCCGCCCGGCATGCCGGTCATGGCCGAAAACGACGCCAACGCCTTCGCCATAGGGGCAAGCTATCGCATGAAAGGCGCGCCGTCCGGCGTCACGCTGTTTCTGGTGATCGAGAGCGGCGTCGGCGGCGGCATCGTCATTGATGGCAAGCTATTCCGCGGCGGCCACGGGCTGGCCGGCGAGATCGGCCATTTCAAGACGCCGGGCGGCGAAGGCCGCACCCTGGAACAGGCGATCGGCCTCGAATGGGTGCTTGGAGAATACCGCGCGCTGACCGGGCGCCCGGAGAATCGGTTCGACGATTTCCTGCTCGAGGTGCGCGATCGGGCGCCCGGTCCGGTGGCCATCGCCGACGAATGGGCGCGCGCGCTCGCCTTCGCGCTGGTTCAGGCCTGCCGCCTGATCGATCCCAACCGGATCGTGCTCGGAGGGTCGGTGGCTCAGCTCTATCCGATGGTCGCCGCGCGCGTTGCGAGCTACATAAAGGCCGGCCAGGAAGGAACTTTTCCGTTGCCGGAAATCGCGCTGAACGCCGAGGCCTCGGCTGGCTCCGCCTTTGGGGCCGCAAGCATGCTGCATCAACTTTTCTTGTCGCCGGGCGAACGGATGCTCCGCGGCAAGGTCGCAATCGAATGACCAGGCGTAGGCGAGGTGAGATCAGCCCGTGAACGGCGCCGCATGAACCGACAATGGGTTCGCGGGGCGCGCAGATTGAACAATCGAGGAGACCGAAATGTCCATGTCGCTTGAAGGAAAAGTCGCCGCCGTCACCGGCGCCGCATCGGGAATCGGCTTGGCCAGCGCCAAGGCGATGCTGGCCGCGGGCGCGCGCGTCGCGCTCGTCGACCGCGACTCGGCGCGGCTCGCCGACCTCCAGAAAGAGCTCGGAGCGGCCGCCATCCCCGTGGCGCTCGATCTGCTCGACCCCGCGGGTTGCGCGTCGATGCTCCCGCGCATACTCGAAGCGGCGGGCCAGCTGGATATTCTGCACGCCAACGCCGGGACCTATATCGGCGGCGATCTCATCAATACCGACGCCGCAACGATCGACAAAATGCTCAATCTCAACGTCAATGTCGTGATCAAGAACGTGCACGACGTTCTGCCGCACATGATCGGCCGCGGGGTCGGGGACATCATCGTGACGAGTTCCGTCGCCGGGCATTTTCCGGTTCCGTGGGAGCCCGTCTACTCCGCCTCGAAATGGGCGATGACCTGCTTTGTCCAGACCATGCGGCGTCAGGCTTTTAGGCACGGCATTCGGGTCGGATCGGTCTCTCCCGGCCCTGTCGTCACGGCGATGCTCGCCGACTGGCCAAAGCAGAACCTCGACAAGGCCAAAGCGGCGGGCGCCCTGATCGACCCCTCGGACGTCGCCGAGGCGGTTCTCTTCATGCTGACGCGGCCGCGCAACGTGACCATTCGCGATATCGTCGTGCTGCCGAGCAGCTTCGACATCTAGCGCCCGGTCTCTGGTCGAGGACTTCAGCCTCGCGGTCGATCGCGATGAACTTGTCACGTTTCTCGGCCCCAGCGGCTGCGGCAAGACCACGCTCTTGCGCAAGATCGCCGGGTCCGAGACGCCGTCGGCTTAGGCGAGACGGCGGGGGTTGAAATCAAGCGCTTCGCGGCCCGGTCGGGTCGGTCGTAAAGCTCGGAAAGCGGGCCTTCATTGGCGACGCCTGTACAACCACAGACCGCCCTCTGCGGACGTTCCTCCCACGTCGGCGCCCTACGATTACGCGCCGGCGTCGCGATCGACGCAACCATCGAGCTGGCTTGGCGCAGCCGTCCCGTCATCGAGGGCATCAGTTTCGCGTGCGGCGGTGGCGCCGGGGTCCCCGGCGAGATAGCTTCATAAAGGTTGTATCCGCTTTCGGGATGACCTTGGCGTCCTGACGATGGAAATGAACGTCCATGCGTAGCTTCAAACCCGTTCCGCTCAAGCGCCTTTTGATGATTGGCTGCGAGATCTTTTACCGTGAAGCCGCGGCCGAGATTGCGCGGAGCCATTGCATCGTCGACGTCGAGACCATGCCGAAGAGCTTGCACGACATTGGCGAAGAGGCGATGTCGTCGCGCCTGCAAGACACAATTGAGTCGTTGCTCGCAGCGCGGACGCCCGACGCCTGGCCTGACGCAATCGTCCTGCTCTACGGCCTGTGCAACAACGGCGTTCGCGGCTTGCATGCGCCGGTGCCGATCGTCATCCCCCGCGCGCACGACTGCATCACTATTCTGCTCGGATCCCGGACGCGCTACGACGAACATTTCCAGGCCAACCCGGGCACGTTTTATCGATCGCCCGGTTGGATCGAGCGCGATGGCGACCCCGACGCCAACCCGGCGAGCGTCACCCGTCGGCTTGGCATCATCCATGACTACGCTGCGCTGGTAGAAAAGTACGGCAAGGACAACGCCGACTACCTGATGGAGACGATGGGCGACTGGTTCAAGAACTATCGCCGCTTGAGCCTGATCGACACCGGGGTGGGTCCGTTCGAAGAGTACCGAAAGATCTGTCGAGATGAGGCCAGGGAAAGAAACTGGATCTACGAAGAACTCGCCGGCGACACCGTCTTGATCACCAAGCTGCTGAATGGCGATTGGAACGAGCGGGATTTTCTGGTCCTACAGCCGGGACAGAAAATTGCTGCGAGCAATGACCAGGATGTGATCTGCGCGGATAGCGTCAACGCAACGTGAGCGCAACGTCAGTGCGCGACCGCCGAAGCGACCAGAGCTTTAATGCAGCCCGGACGCCAGCCCGTTTTCACCAACGATCGCGTGAACCATGGCCCAGAAATTCTCGAGCGGCGCATCCAGTTGAACATGATGCGTCGGAGAGACGATGTGAAGTGGCCCCGCGCAGCGGGACCGTTTTTGGCGGCGGTTAAGTTGGAAGGCCGTCTGCTGGTTGTCCTTTATCAAGCCGCCAAGGGTTGTGTCTGCTGCTGATTCTGCTCTGCCTGTGGACCGCGCCGTCGCGCCAGACGGCCATTGGGGCGCGGTAGCCGAGCCCCTGATGAAGACGATGCTCGTTGTAGAAGGCGAAATATTCGCCGATCCCGGCTTTCGC
>NZ_JBKQOT010000673.1:0-16990 GCF_052145395.1 Roseiarcus sp. | reverse complement strand
CGAAGTCGAGCACCGCGAGGACCAAAGCAACCGCCGCAATACGAGAACCCGAACCCGCAACGGGGCACGAACAACTTCTATACCCAGGACGGGTACGGCGGCGGCTCGGGCAGCCCGGCGGCGACTCCGCCCAAGGCGAACTACGGCGGCGGTTCGTACGTCGATTGCTCGGACCTCACTCAGCCGGCCGTCGCGGAAGTCGTCACCTACCTCAAAAGCCAGACGCCGAGCATCAAATCCAACTGCGAGCCCGGTCACTACTATCTCGTCAACAACTACAATCCCGGGTATTTCGGCGACGACTCGAACGCGTACACAAACACCAATCCGTCCAACTACGTCTTCACCGTCCCGCCGTCGAATGTACGGGACATCGGCATCGAGCTCTCGGAACACAAGATCTCATGGGCCTATTTCGGCGATCAGTTCAATCTGTATCTTAGAGATCCCTACGATCTGAACCCGGCCGATGCGTACTGCAACATCTGCAACTGGGGCGTCGTATAATACCGAGATCATGACCAATCCTGCTTCGCGCAAAGAGCATTTGCGCGACACTTCGGATCTCTACGCCGGCATCGCGAGCGGCGATCTGCCGGCCGTCTCCTACGTGAAGCCGAGCGGCCTCATTGATGGCCACCCTGCATCCTCGAAACTGGACCTGTTCGAGGGTTTCGCTAAGAAGATCATCGACGGGGTGAAGGGCAATCCGGCGCTCTGGGACAACACCGCGATCTTCGTCACCTTGGACGAAGGCGGCGGGTCTTATGACTCTGGTTACGTACAGCAACTCGACTTCTTCGGCGACGGCACCCGGATCCCGATGATTGTCGTGTCGAAGTACACCGCCGGCGGTCACATCAACCATAGCTACACCGATCATGTCTCGACGTTGAAGTTCATCGAGGCGAACTGGGGCTTGCCCCCGATCACAGGGCGCAGCCGGGACAATCTGCCGAACCCGGTCGCCTCGGACGCCAACCCCTACGTGCCCGCCAATCGGCCGGCCATCGGCGACCTGAAGGACATGTTCCACTTCTCAGGCAAGTAAGACCGGCAGACTGCAAGCAGAGGCCGCTCCCTTGGAAAATGCGGAGCGGAGCCAACTCGCACGCGAAGGCGAAGCGGGGCCGCTCGACGGAGCGGTCCCGTTTTCATTCGCCTCCGACGCGCTCGCGAATAGACCGCCGGTCCGCCGTGCGACATACGACTGGATCGGGCCAGTGCACAAAGACGTTTCCTGCACGCCCCCTTTTGCGCCGGATCGGCGCAATCATTGCAAATAAACCGGCCGCTTGTCGTTCGCGACTGCAACGCGCTTTCAAGCCCGTCGTGCTGACGGCCGCCGCGAGCATTCATCCGTTGCCGACCTGATTCTTCAGAGGCTTCCCGACGCTATGTCTGGCTGAGGGACGACGGGCGCGGATAAGGACAGCTGACGCGTTCTATGCGACCGGCGAAGGTTTGCTGTCGCAGAATGTGCGGTACAGGACGCCGATCACGGCGCGCACCTTGTCGTCGGCAAGGCTGTAATGGATCGTCTTGCCGTCCCTGCGCGCCTACACGTGCCTTCGAGTCGAAGTCGCGCCAGTTGCTGCGACACGGCTGACTGCCGAAGCGACAGATAGGCCTCGAGTTCGCCGACCGACTTCTCGCCGTCGAGCAGGTTGCAGAGAATCATGAGCCGGGACTCGTGAGCGAGCGCCTTGAGGAAATCGCTCGCTTCCCGCGCGCGGTCCGCCATGCGATCGACCTTCACCGCGTCTTGATGGCCGATCGCCTCCAGCATCTCCATGGCGTCCACCGCATCATATTCACATGTGTGAATGTAAGATTATCCCAGAATCCGCCGCTCGGCAAACCTGCTGTGGCGCACTGTTTGAATGCGGAGGCGAGCGGTCGCAAGCGCATAGAAGCAATGGCTCCGTTAAGAGCACTGCGCACTCGGACTCTCTTCGCGCCGGATGACCTGGCCGAGCCTTTCACCTCGCGTCCGGCTTCAGTTGAACCAACGTCGTGGGCGCAAAAGTCGAGACGTACTGGCCGAGAGTGACGAGGACGTTCACCGTTCCGGCTGCGGGCGCCCGCACTGTGCATTGGTCGAGTTCGGCATTCCCTTCCTCGAGGAACGCGGCCGCCTGCTCGCGCCTGGCTTTCGCTTCGGCGATGTCCTCGGCGCGCGAGCCGGCCTGGAGCAAAGCCAGCTTCTTGCGCGCGTCCATCAGCAGGGCGTCAGCGACGCGCGAGTCGCGCTCGGTGACCAGCCGTTGTGCAAGCGTGATCGAAATGCCGACCTGCATCGCATTGGCGCGATCGAGCGCAGCGCGCGCTTCCTCTGCGCGCGCAACGGCAACGCCGACGGCGGCTTCGCCGATCGCGATCTCCTCCGGGCGGGGGCCGTTGAGGACTCGCTCATAGTTCGCTTCGGCCGCCTGCAAGCTCGCCGCCCGGACGCCGATATCCTTGGCGAGCGGCCGGCAATCGAGCACGCCCAGAACATGGCCGGCTTCGACATGTTCGCCGTCGGCGACATTGATCGTCTGCACGACGCCGCTGTGCGCGACCCCGAGCGTCATTGCGCCCGTCTGCGGCTGCGACTGCGCGCCGC
Source organism: Roseiarcus sp. (assembly GCF_052145395.1). NCBI lineage: Bacteria > Pseudomonadati > Pseudomonadota > Alphaproteobacteria > Hyphomicrobiales > Roseiarcaceae > Roseiarcus > Roseiarcus sp. The sequence goes on along the minus strand of NZ_JBKQOT010000673.1, from coordinate 14,382 downwards.
CAGCGCCGGCAGACATCGACAGCAAAAGCGCGATCGGGAAACGAAGGCCGCAAGCCCATGTTCGCCTGATGAATGTCGTTCGCGATATCAGCATCGATCCAACGATTCTAAGCGGAAAACCTCGGCGCGAGGCCGACCGGCGGTCATGGATTTCAGGCGGCGGAGGCCGCCTCCCAGACCTTCATGAGCGGCAGCGGTTTGAAGGTCATGCGAACGCTCAGGCCGTGCGGCTCCCGATTGACGAGCGCGATGGCGCCGCCGTGTCTCTCGACGATGTCGCGGGCGATGGCGAGCCCGAGCCCGAAACCGCCGCGCCCCTCCAGGGATCGCGCGCTGTCGCCTTTGAAAAACGGCTCGAACACACGACCGAGCAGGGCGGGCGAAATACCGGGGCCGTCGTCGTCGACCTGAATCTCCACCGCTCCATGGTCAAGCGTACGCAACGATATGTCCACGCACGAGCCAAACTTCGTCCCATTTTCGACGACGTTCGTGACCGCCCGTCCGATGGCCTGCGCACGGCCCGCGAAAGCTAGACGTTCGGGACCGCCGTAGGCGACCTTCTCCCCGACATCCGAAAACTGCGCGGCGATTGTCTCGAGCAGGCTCGGCAAATCCGTGAGCGACGGCTGCTCCTGATGATTGCCTTGGCGGACGTAAGCAAGCGTCTCGGCCAACATCTCGCCGACCCTCACGATATCCTGCAGCATTGCGGCGCGCAGCGGTTCGTCTCTCACCCGCTCGGCGCGCAGGCGCAGACGGGTCAGCGGCGTGCGAAGGTCGTGACCGATCGCGACCAGCATCTGCGTCCGCTCGTTGACCAGCGTACGGACGCGTCTGCGCATGTCATTCAGCGCCTGCGCGGTCTCTGCAATCTCGCGCGGGCCGTCGACGCCGAGTTCGTCTTCGTCGGCGCCGGCGCGGCCGAAGGAACGGGCGGCCGAAGCAATCGACGAAAGGGGCGAGACGATCCAGCGGACCGCATAGATGGACAAGAAAAGGATGCTCAGCGTTATGATCGCCAGCGCTCCGATCGTCTGAACAAGCAGGAAATTGTGCAGGCCTCCGTGGCGAAACGCTTCGAACCGCAACGCTCTCTGGTCGCCGACTTCGAGGAAGATGGAATCCGCATCGCCGGGCGGTGAGACGCGCCTCAGAGGTTCGAGACCCCAGTCTTCGCGGAGATTCGCGGCGACGGCGTCGACGAATCTGGGCGTCGGCGTCGACGGAGTCCAAGATCCCAATCCTTCGGCCGAAACGAGGCCCGCGTCGACGTGCGCGTCTCTCAGCAGGTTCGATAATTGTCCTTTTGAATTTGCGCCCTGAACCTCCCGGGTTATGGCGGCGATGTGTGCGGCTCTCACGGTGGCGGAAATCTCGCGGTCGGTCCCGGTCTGTTCCCGGTCGATCAGGTAGAGCAACACCGCTGAGGCGAGACCAACGCCGAGCAACACTGCGATGATCAGCAGGCCCATGATCTGGCCGGCGATCGTGCCGGGGACAAACCGCCGCCGGGCGCTCATCAAAGCGCCTCGACTTCGGGCGTGAAGATATATCCGCCGAGTCGCACGGTCATTATCAAGGTTGGATCCCGCGGATCCGGCTCGATTTTCTGGCGGATGCGGCTGATATGAACGTCGATGCTGCGCTCGATCGGACCAGCGGCGCCGCCGTGCGTCAATTCCAGCAATTGCTCGCGCGACAACACCTCCCCGGAATGCTGACACAAGGCGAGCAGCACGTCGAATTCCGCGCTCGTCGTCGTCACTCTGACCCCCTCCGGGCTCAAGAGGCGCCTCTCGGCGGGGAAGATGCGCCAGCCGGCGAAGCGCAACGGCCCGAGACGGCGACCCGCCTTGGCGCCGAAAGCGCGCGTTCGCCGCAGCAGGGCGCGGATCCGCGCGACAAGTTCGCGTGAGTTGAAGGGCTTGGTGACGTAGTCGTCCGCGCCGATCTCCAATCCCACGATGCGGTCGACGTCCTCGCCGAGGGCTGTCAGCATCAGGATCGGAAGATTGGACGTCGCGCGAAGGCGGCTGCAGATACTGAAGCCGTCCTCGCCGGGCAGCATCACGTCGAGCACCACGAGGTCAACGTCCTCCCGGCGCAAGGCGCGGTCCATCTCAACGCCCGACGTCGCCGTGCTGACGGAAAAGCCATTCTCGCGCAACGTCTCGCTCAGCATCAGATGAATCGTCGCGTCATCTTCCACGATCAATATATGGCCAAAGTTGCCGTTGGGCGGTGGTGACATGGCGCTGAACATCGTCTCAAAGCCTCTGCCCGTTGGCTTATATGCGATGACCCCGCCGCAGCGTCATCCGGGGAAATTTGTTTTTTTGTTGCGGGGCTTCGCCTTAAGCGAGTCCGCGAGACGGCTCGGTTATTCGCCATGTCCGGACGGCGCCGATCGGCCGGCCGGGACGCGGGTCCCCTGGAAAATCCCGGGTCTCGCCGGCTCTTGCACAAGCGGAAAGACCGAGCCGGGCGAATACGTCGACGACCAGCTAAAATAGACGGAGTCTCTTGTAACAACGCTTAATATGACCGCGCGAGGGCTCAACCGTATGATTGTTGTGGCGCACGGGGGACGAAGCGCGTCCCACCGAAGAAGCGCCGAAGGACTCAAAGGACCTGCCATGAGACGTTTGACTTTCGCGGTTTGGGCCGCGTCAGCGCTTGCCTTCGCCACGCCGCTCAGCGCCAGCCACGCGGACACTCCCGCCGCGCCCGCCGCAGCGCCGACCCCCGACCAGCAGCAAAACTGGCAGCAAATTCGCGAGCAACGGCGGCAAGAGAGGGCGACAATTTTTGACGCCCGTCTGACCGGATTCAAGGCGAGCCTGGCGCTCACCCCCGACCAGGAAAAGAACTGGGCGGCGTTCGAGGCCGCGCTGCGGAATGCGGCGGCCTCGCGCCCGGATTGGCGCCGCCAGGACGGTCCTCGGGGGGACGGCGCTCGGGAGGATGGCGACGCCCGGCCCTCGCCTGTCGATGTGATGCGCCGCCTATCGCAGAGGCTCGGCGACCGCTCGACCCAGCTGACCGCGCTCGCCGATGCGACGGCGCCTCTCTATACGAGCCTCGACGACAAGCAAAAGCTCGTCTTCGACGCCACGCTACGCGAACTCTGGCGCGAGCGCCGTGCTGCCGGCGAACGCCATCGCCACTGGCAGTAGGAAAGAAGGCATGGCGGTCGTTGCAAGCGACCGCCATACGCTTGCGCCGCGACACGTTCCAAAGGCGGCGAGGCGCCAATCGAGGCGCTCCCGAGGCTCAGACGAGTCGTCGAACCAGCTGCTCAATCCCAATGCGACCGAGACCGCAGGTCGGGGACAAACTTCGGCCAGCAGCCGCAGCGATTGGAAAATAACAAACCTTTGAACGCTCAAGGCGTTTGGCGCCGGAACAAACGCCAAAAAACAGGGTTGTGGTCGTTAGGGGGCTTTTGGCTTTCACCTGTTCTTGAGGCCATGGCGGATCGCGAGTCGACAACCAGAGATCGTCCGGAGGTGGAGGACGCAGTTCCTGCGGGCCGGATGCTCGCTCCGTCGGAGACCGAGGTCGAGGCGCCCCATCGTCCCGACGCCGACGAGGTCGGCGAAGAGCCGGAAAGGACGCCGAAGCGCCGCCGCTGGCGATGGATCGTTCTGCTTCTCGCCATAGCGGTCGCCGGCGCCGGGGCGTGGCGGCTGCTTTCTCCGAAAGAGGCCCGCCAGCAGCGCCCCGCGCAGCAGGTCCAGCCGGTCGGCGCGGCGAAGATCGACGCGGGCGACATCGACCATACGCTGTCGGGCCTCGGAACAGTCACGCCGCTCTTCACGATCACGGTCCAGACCCAGATCAACGGCCAACTGATGGACGTCGGATTCAAGGAAGGTCAGCTCGTCCATAAGGGCGACTTCCTCGCGCAGATCGACGACCGGCCGTACAAGGCGGCGCTCGCTCTCGCCCAAGGCTCGCTCGCCCACGACACCGGGCTGCTCGAACAGGCGCAGTCGGACCTCGCCCGCTACGAACTTTTGGGCAAGCAGGACAGCATCGCGATGCAGCAGGTCGCCGATCAGAAGTTCCTGGTCGAACAGGACAAGGGCCTGGTCCAGCAGGATCAGGCGAACGTCGAGACGGCCAAGCTCAACATCGCCTACTGCCACATTGTCGCGCCGGTCACCGGACGGGTCGGGCTGCGCCTGGTCGATCCCGGCAATTTCGTCCAGACGACCAGCACGACGGGCCTCGTCGTCCTTGCTCAGGTCGAGCCGATCTCGGTCGTGTTCGTTCTCCCCGAGGACGACATCGAGACGATTTGGAGCCAGGTCAAACAGGGACAGACGTTGTCCGTTTCAGTCTACGACCGCACCAACGACAAGCTGATTGCGACGGGAACGCTGGCAAGTCTGGACAACTTGATCGACACGACCACCGGGACCCTGAAGCTCAGGGCGATCTTCGCCAATACGGACGAGATGCTGTACCCCAATCAGTTCGTGAATGCGCGGATGGTCGTTCAGACGCTGAAGAACGTCACAATCGCGCCGGTTGCAGCGATCCAGCATGGGGCGCCGGGCGACTTCGTTTTCCTGATCAAACCGGACGATTCCATTGCGGTGCAGAAGGTCCAGACGGGCGTTACGGAGGGAGACCGGATTCAGATCGTCTCGGGCCTCAAGGCGGGCGACACGGTTGTCGTGGACGGTGCGGATCGTCTGCGGGAGGGGATGAAAGTCCGTATCTCCGACCAGAACGACGGCGCGGCGAACACGAACAACGGCCCCGGCGCGCCGCCGGGCGAGCAGCCCGACAACGCGCGAAAGGTTCCTCCCGACTCGCGGGTGCGACCGGAGAAGAACGGCGGCTCCGCTCCGTCGCCGTCCGGCGCCACGAACCCATGAGGTCCGCCTCATGAACCCGTCGCGGATTTTCGTTCTCCGTCCTGTCGGCACGACGCTGTTGATGGTCGCGATGCTCCTCGTCGGAGTGGTGGCCTACGGCTTCCTGCCGGTTTCCGCGCTTCCTGAAGTCGACTACCCCACCATTCAGGTCTCGACCTTCTACCCGGGTGCGAGTCCGGAGGTAATGACGACGGCTGTCACGGCGCCGCTGGAACGGCAGTTCGGCGAGATGCCCGGACTCGACCAGATGAGCTCGATCAGCTCGGCCGGCGCAGCCGTGACCACGTTGCAGTTCTCGCTCAATCTGTCGCTGGATGTCGCCGAGCAGGAGGTTCAGGCGGCCATAAACGCCGCGACTGGCCTGTTGCCCTCCGGCCTCCCCGCGCCGCCCGTCTATGCGAAGGTCAATCCGGCGGACGCGCCGGTCCTGACGCTCGCGGTGACGTCCAAGACCTTGCCGCTGACGGAGGTCGAGGACCTGGCCGATGTTCGCATGGCGCAGAAGATCTCACAGGTCAACGGCGTCGGCCTGGTTTCGATCGCGGGGGGACAGCGCCCGGCGTTGCGGGTCCAGATTAATCCGCGCGCCCTCGCAGCCTACGGACTCGCCATCGACGACATCCGCACCGATATCACCAACCAGAACACCGACCTTCCGAAGGGAAACTTCGACGGCGCGGCCCAGAACTCCACCATCAACAACAACGATCAGCTTCAGACGCCCGCAGACTACCGGCGTCTGGTGATCGGCTACAAGAACGGCGGCGCGATCCGGCTGTCCGATGTCGCGACCGTGGTCGAGGGCCCCGAGAACGCCGAACTCGCCGCGTGGGCCAACCGCACGCCGGCGATCATTCTGAACATTCAACGCCAGCCGGGGACGAACGTCATCGCCGTGGTCGACGCGGTGAAGGCGCTCCTGCCGAACCTCGAGCGCACGCTGCCCGCGGGCATCGACGTCGCGGTGCTGTCCGACCAGACCGGGACGATTCGGGCGTCGGTCGCCGACATCGAGTTCGAGCTTGCTTTGGCGGTCGGTCTTGTCGTCCTGGTGATCTTCGTCTTCCTGCGAAGCCTGCCGGCGACCATCATCCCGAGCCTTTCTGTGCCGCTGTCCTTGGTCGGGACGCTGGCGGGCATGTACTTGTTCGGCTTCTCGCTCGACAACCTGTCCCTGATGTCGCTGACGATCGCGAGCGGATTCGTGGTCGACGACGCCATCGTCATGATCGAGAACATCGCCCGCTACATTGAGCGCGGGGACGCGCCTCTTCAGGCGGCTCTGACGGGGGCCGGCGAGATCGGCTTCACCATCATCTCGCTCACCGTCTCGCTGATCGCGGTGCTCATCCCCCTCCTCTTCATGCAAGACGTGGTCGGCCGGCTGTTCCACGAATTCGCGATCACGCTCGCGACGACCATTGTGCTGTCGGCGGTGGTGTCGCTGACCCTCGTTCCGATGATGTGCGCGCTGATGATGCGCCACCACCCCGAGGGATCGAGGAGCCGCATGTCGGCGCTCGCCGAGCGCGGGTTCCAGCGGATCATCGACGGATATGACCACACGCTCGCCTGGGTGCTCGATCATCAGCCCCTGATTCTCATCGTCGCGCTCGCGACGCTGGTCATGACCTGCGTTCAGTACGTCCAGATTCCCAAGGGTTTCTTCCCGCTCCAGGACACCGGCGCAATCCAGGGAATCACGACCGCCGCGCAGGACGTCTCGTTCGCCGAAATGGCCAAGAGACAGCAGGCGCTTGCCGACGCGATCCTGAAGGACCGCGACGTCAGCAGCATTTCGTCGTTCATTGGAGTCGACGGGGTCAATGCAGCCCTGAACAGCGGGCGCATGCTGATCACGTTGAAGCCGCGCGACGATCGTGACGAGACGGCCATCGAAATCATCCGGCGGCTTCAAAAGGAGACGGCGGACGTCACAGGCATTCGAATCGCCATGCAGCCTGTCCAGGACCTGACGATCGACAGCACCGTCGGAAAGGCGCAATACCTCTTCTTCCTTGAGAACCCGAACTCATCGGAATTTGCGACGTGGGTTCCTCGGCTCGTGGATCGGATGCGCTCGTCTCCCGAGTTCGAGAACGTTTCGAACGATCTCGAGCTGAAGGGGCGGCAGCTCAAGATCTCGATCGATCGGCAAACGGCCGCGCGCTTCGGAATCACGCCCGCGACGATCGACAACGCCCTCTACGACGCCTTCGGACAGAGAATCGCATCGACGTACTTCACCCAGACCAATCAGTATCGGGTGATTTTGAACGCCGACATGAGCTCTCTCGCCAGTGTGCGCAGCGCGCTCAACGGCATCTATCTTCCGTCCGCCACCGCAACCGCGGGGCAGGTCCCGCTGTCCGCCGTCGTTTCGGTCTCCGAGGGCAATGCGCCGCTCACGCTTGAGCATCTCGGTCAGTTCCCGTCCGTCTCGATCTCGTTCGACCTTGCGCCGGGCGCCTCGCTTGGCGATGCAGTCGACGACATCAAGAAGGCGGAGGCGGACATCGGCCTGCCCGAGAGCTTTACGACGGCCTATCAGGGCGCGCTCAGCGCGTTCCAGAAGTCCCTGTCGAACGAGCTCTATTTGATTCTCGCCGCGGTCGTCGCGGTCTACATCGTGCTCGGCGTGCTCTACGAGAGCTTCGCGCATCCGATCACCATCATCTCGACGCTGCCCTCCGCGGGCGTCGGCGCGCTGCTCGCGCTTCACCTCGCCGGCGCCGGTCTCGACGTCATCGGCATCATCGGGATCGTGCTGCTGATCGGCATCGTCAAAAAGAACGCCATCATGATGATCGACTTTGCCCTCGAGGCACAACGGGTCGAAGGCAAGAGTCCGCGGGAGTCGATCCATCAGGCCTGCCTGTTGCGTTTCCGGCCGATCCTCATGACGACGATGTCGGCGCTGTTCGCGGCGCTACCGCTCATGTTCGGCCAGGGCACGGGATCGGAGCTCCGCCGTCCGCTCGGCATCTGCATCGTCGGCGGTCTTCTCGTCAGCCAGCTCCTGACGCTGTACACGACCCCGGTCGTGTACCTCGCCATCGACCGCATCGGAGCGCGCATCGCCGGGCTCCGCCCGCGTGAGGAACCTGGCGTTGCGCCCGCGGAGTGACGCGCTGCGCCGGATGCCCGCGCCATGAACATTTCCGCGCCTTTCATCGCGCGACCGGTCGCGACGACGCTGCTGACCATCGCCATCGCGCTGGCCGGCGTGCTCGGCTACCAGGCTCTTCCTGTGTCGCCCCTGCCGCAGGTCGATTTCCCGACGATCGCCGTCACGGCGCAACTGCCGGGCGCAAGCCCGGATGTGGTCGCAACCAGTCTCGCGGCGCCGCTCGAACGACATCTCGGTGAGATCGCCGACGTCACCGAAATGACCTCCCAGAGTCAGACCGGTCAGGCGCGCATCACTCTTCAGTTCGGTCTCGACCGCGACATCAACGGCGCCGCACAGGACGTTCAGGCCGCCATCAACGCCGCGCAGGCCGACCTTCCCACCTATCTTCTGACCCAGCCGACGTACCGGAAGGTCAATCCCGCGGACGCGCCGGTGCTCATTCTCGCCCTCACCTCGACGACCCTGACGCGCGGGCAAATGTACGACGCGGCGACCAACGTGCTCCAACAGCAGCTGTCGCAGATCTCGGGCGTCGGGCAGGTGATCATCAGCGGAGCCGCCCTGCCGGCAGTGCGCGTCGAACTCGATCCGCTCGCGTTGTCCAATGCGGGCGTCGGCCTCGAGGACATCAGGTCCGCTCTTTCCAACACCAACGCGAACGCCCCGAAGGGCGCGGTCGATATCGGCGCGGAGCGGTGGCAGATCTATGTCAACGACCAGGCCAATCACGCCGAGGACTATCGCGACCTGGTCATCGCCTACCGCAACGGCGGCGCCCTGCGGCTGAAGGACGTCGCCGACGTCGAAGACTCCGTGCAGGACGTGAGGAACCTTGGTCTCGCCGACGGAAAGCCCGCAGTCCTCGTCATTGTCTTCCGCCAACCCGGCGCGAATATCATCTCGACGGTCGACGAGGTTCGCAATTCGATCCCGAGACTGAAGGCGGCTCTTCCGGCCGACCTCGATATCGGACTCGCCGCCGATCGTTCGACCACCATTCGCGCGTCGCTCCGGGAAACCGAACTGACCCTCGTCATCGCGATCGTCCTTGTAATCGGCGTCGTCTACCTCTTCCTCCGCAACGGACGCGCGGCGGTCGTCCCGGCCGTGGCGGTTCCGGTTTCCATCGTCGGCGCTTTTGGCGCGATGTATCTCGCCGGCTTCTCCCTCGACAACCTGTCGCTGATGGCGTTGACGATCGCGACAGGATTCGTCGTCGACGACGCGATCATCGTGCTCGAGAACATCTCACGCCATCGCGAGGAGGGGATGTCGCGCGTCCAGGCCGCGCTCGTCGGCGCGCGCGACGTCGGCTTCACCGTGATCTCCATCACGCTGTCGCTGGTCGCCGCGTTCCTTCCGATCCTGTTGATGGGCGGTATCGTCGGACGATTGTTCCGGGAGTTCGCGCTGACCCTTTCGCTTGCGATCTTCGTCTCGATGGCCATTTCGCTGACGACCACGCCGATGATGTGCGCGCTCCTGCTGAAGGGCGGCGAACGACGCCGGTCCCCGCGTCGGAGTCTGTTCCAGCGGGCGCATGCCGCCTATGGCCGCTCGCTCACCGTCGCGCTCGACCACAACCCCCTCGTCCTCCTCACGCTGTTCGGCGCCGTGGCGGTCAATGTCTGGCTGATCATCGTTATCCCGAAGAGCTTTTTCCCCGAGCAGGACACCGGCCGACTGGTCGCGAGCCTCGTCGCCGATCAGGATATTTCCTTCGAACTCGTCAGCCAGAAGCTGAGGCAGATGATGGCGATCGTCCAGAGCGACCCCGCGGTGCAGGACGTTGTCGGTTCCACGGGAGTTGGTGGTGGCGGCGCCGCGGCTCAGACGAACACCGGCAACGTCTATATCTCGCTGAAACCCTTGAGCGAACGCGCCGGCATGACGACCGTCATGGCCAGGCTGAGGCGCAAGCTCAACCAGGTGCCGGGCAGCCGGCTCTATCTCAATCCCGTGCAGGACATTCGCATCGGCGGAAGATCGGGGAACGCCGAGTACCAGTACACGATCCTCGGCGACAGCACGGCCGAGGTCTATGCCTGGGCGCCGAAACTGCTGGCGGCGGTCCAGAACGATCCCGCCCTCGCCGACGTGAGCTCGGACCAGCAACAGCGCGGACTCGAGACGGACGTGACCGTGGACCGCGACACCGCCTCGCGGCTGGGCCTGACCATGACCCAGATCGACAACACCCTTTACGACGCCTTCGGGCAGCGGGCCGTCTCAACGATCTACAACGCCCTCAACCAGTATCACGTGGTGATGGAGATCGCGCCGCAGTTCTTGAAGCGTCCCACGACGCTGAACCAAATCTGGGTTTCGACCTCGGGCGCGCCGGCGAGCGGATCGCAGACGACTCAACTCAGCGCCGGCTCCGTGACGGTTGGATCGCCATTGATCGCGACGGCCACATCGACGCCGGCCGCAAGCGTCCAGATCTCCGCCGCCGCCGCTTCCGCCGCCAACCCGACTTTCGCTGTGTCGAACAATGTCGTTCCGCTCGCGCTGACGACCGCGAGCGCCGGCGCTTCCTCGACCTCGGCAAGCGCGGCTTCGAACAACGCCGTGCGGACGGCGGCGCAAGGGGCGATCGCGACCACCGGAAACGGCAGCGCTTCGAGCGCGTCCGCCGTGTCGACCTCGGCGGAAACCATGACGCCGCTCATGGCCTTCACCGGCTATGCGCCCGGCAACACCCCGCTCGCGGTCAACCATCAAAGCCAGTTCGTGGCGACGACCATCTCCTTCAATCTGGCGCCGGGGAAGTCGCTCAGCGACGCGACGGCCGCGTACCAGCGCGCCTCCCAAAGCATCCACATGCCGTCCGATATCCCTGGGGGATTCGCCGGAGTCGCGCTCGAATACGAGAAATCGCTCGGTACCGAGAAACTGCTGGTCACGGCCGCAGTCGTCGCGATCTACATCGTGCTCGGCGTGCTCTATGAGAGCTTTATCCATCCGGTCACGATCCTCTCGACGCTTCCCTCGGCGGGGGTCGGCGCGGTCGTGGCGCTGATGCTGTTCGGGCTCCCGTTCACGATCATCGCGCTGATCGGCGTGATCCTGCTGATCGGCATCGTCAAGAAGAACGCGATCATGATGATCGACTTCGCCCTTCAGGCCGAGCGCGAGCATGGCATGAACAGCCGTGACGCCATCTTCAGCGCCGCGATGATGCGCTTCCGTCCGATCATGATGACGACGACCGCGGCCCTGCTCGGCGCTCTGCCGCTTTGCTTCGGTCTCGGAGAGGGCAGCGAGTTGCGCCAGCCGCTCGGCGTCTCGATCGTCGGCGGCCTCATCGTCAGTCAGGCGCTGACTCTCTACACCACGCCGGTCGTCTATCTTATCCTCGATCGGCTCGGATTGCGGGTTCGATCGCTCATAAGGGGCTCGAGAACCGAACCGCAGGGACCCCGGGCCGCCTCCCCGTCGCGGTCTTAGGATGTCAAGACCCGTCGTTCGTCGTGCAGATGGACTCGAGCGAAGATGGAACAATGTCAGTCGACGTCCGCAGTCGGTCGCGTGCTGAGAAGAAACCGCGACGCCGACCGCATGGGGACCCCGGGCCCATTGCGCGCAGCCTCTCACGCGCCGCCCACGCCGCGTCGCGGCGGCGCCGCCAAGGCGGATGACGGTCCGATCGCGAAACGGACATCCGCGGGCCGGCCGCCTCAGACGTAAAGACCCATGGCCGACATGCTGGCGGAAACCTGCTGCCCGAGGGCGGTCACCGCTTGAGCGCCGCCGCCGCGGATCGGCAGCATGATGGTCGTAACCCCCGGCGTCGCCGGCACGAAGCCGATGTCGACCAGTGTCTGTTTGAGGGCCGGGAGATTCTCGGTGCTCCGGAATTCTTGCGACACCCCCGCCGTGTCGGTTCCCTGGTTCTCGAACACCCAGGCATAGATCTTGGGGAAGGTGCGCTTGAAGATGCGACGATGATGCTCGTTGATGAAGAAATCGGAGAACTTCACGTACTGGTCGACTTTATTGTTGAGAAAATCGCGTGTCTTTCTGCCGCCCAGGAGCGCCTGCGTTGGGCCCGGGCTACTCTTCTTGTAGGCCGGCATCTTGAGCGTCATCTTCGCATATAGGTTGCACTGTTCCCGACCGTCGTAGACCGGGGACGGCGGAGACGTGAATGCGGTTCCGAAATGCTGAAGAAACGTCATCGCGAGATACCACACCAGTTGCGGCGATTCGCCCAGATTCTTTTTCACGCTCTTGTCCAGATTGACCTGCCCGCCATGGTTGCCCGGGAACGGCAGGTAGATCGCGTTGGTGCCTCGATTGGTGAAAGTCACCCGCTTGATGTCCTGAGGCTTAAAGAAGCCACGCGTTTCGTGCATCGACAAAACAGCCAGGTAGTTCTTGACGTTGCCGCGGATCGTGCTGGCGTCCTCGTCGCCCTTGTTTCCGATTCCGGCGACCGGATCGACGGCGAAAATGTTGACAGGAATCTGCGGAAAGATTTCGCGCAGCCTGAACGCCATCTTCGTGCAGGTGACGGCGCCTCGACTCCAGCCGAGCATGTTGATGGCCGTGGGGGCCGGATCGAGTTCCGCGATCGTGGCGACCGCATGAATGACGTTGTCGTCCCAGCCCGCGCCCGTCATGGTTCCCGTCAGCTTCCAGTTGGTGTGGGTGTTCCCCATCTCCTTGTTCCCGAAGGTCGATTTTGCCTGCTTGTCGCGTGTGAAAGGGTTGAAGCGGCCGGGGGTGACGCTGCTCGTGGGATTGCTGCCAGGGCCGTCGCAGATCAGGAAGTCCCGATATTCGGTCCCTGTCGCCAGCCGTCCGAATTCGGCGACGATTTCGCCCTCTCCGTCCCGGCTGGCGTTCGTGCCGTAATTGAAGATTGTGAAAACTCCTGGCATCCGTTTCTCCCTCTACGGCGGCCGAAACGCCGACAACCTGCAGATGCGGACTCCTTTTCCGCGAGTCAACACGGGTTAACGACGTTACATACAGACCGAGGTCGTAACGCTATTGTCGTCCCAGAGATGAAGTCAAGACGCGGATCGGACCGGCGACGTCGAGTTTCATAGGGGCGATGGGGACGGAAATCGGAAGGTTGCCTCAGGCGATAACCGATGCCGTTCAGGGCCGACGGGAATCCGCAGGGCCATACCAGGAAGGAAGGCGCCTCTACCGCGGCCGGGCGACCCAGATGCCGGCGAGGATCGCCAGCCCCCCGAGCGCTTGGATCTCGCTGACCCGCTCGCCGAGGATCAGCCAGCCGAACCCGGCGGCCGCGATCGCCTCGAGGAAGATGACGAGCGAGGAGAACGCCGCGGGCAGCCGCCCGAGCGCGATCGACAAGAGCCCCTGGCCGCCGGTGTGGCTGATCCAAGCCATGGCGAGAAGCGCGGCGAGGCCGCGCAGCGTATGCGGCAGCATCGACCGTTCCGCAACGAGCGCGACGACAAACAGGATCGCCGCCGTCACGACCGTCGCCTCGAAGGTGAGACGCGCGGCGGAGGTCGTCTTGCGCGCAGCCTGCACGGCGAGGAAGTAGAGGCCGAAGAACACGCCCGTTACGATCCCGAAGATGTCGCCGATCGCGCCGGCCGGCTTGAGCTGGAAGCTCTGGGCGAGGAGCGCCGCTCCGCCTGCAAGGCAGAGGGCGAGGCCGGCGAGCACGTTCGCCTTGACCCGCTCGCGGAACAGAAGCCAGCCGAACAGCACGACCCAAATCGGCGCACAGGTGGCGAAAAAGGTCGCGTTGGCGACACTCGTGTGGACGATCGCCAGGTGCCAGAAGAACAGGTCCCCGGCGAAGGCGAGGCCCGACAGGATCGCGGGCTTCGCAAACCGAGCGGCGGGCGCCCCGGAACCTTCGGTCAGCCGCATCCAGGCGTAGAGCAGCGGAAGGGCGAGGGCGACACGCCAGAAAGCGCTGGTGAACGGCCCCACGTCGGCGAGCCGGACGAAGATGGGCGAGGCGCCCATCGCGACGGCGCCGACCACGAGCGCCGCGAAGGGAGCGTGGACGCCGCCGCGCGCTGCAGCGGAATTGGGCTTCACCGGCAAGGGGATATCCGTCCGCGGGCGATGGACAAAACGCCCGAGTCGGGCGTTTCGTCCATAGTCTCGCCCCAACCGCACGGCAAGCATCGCCCATGGAACGAACGCTGCACATCGCTTCCGAGCCGCACGCGGCTGGTCTTTCCCCGGTCGAGACGATCGCCGGGCCGCTCACCGCGGGCGTCCTCTTGGTCTGCGACCACGCCTCCAACGCCCTGCCGCCGGGCTATGGGACGCTCGGCCTGCCGGCGGCGGCGCTCGAGCGCCACATCGCCTACGACATCGGCGCGGCGGCGCTGACGCGGGCGCTGGCGAGGCGGC
>NZ_JBKQOT010000672.1:0-5431 GCF_052145395.1 Roseiarcus sp. | reverse complement strand
GCCTCCGCCCAGTGGGGCCGGAGAGGCGCCGGAGCACGGGCGGTTGCTGCGCCGGTACCTCGCGAGATAGACACAATAGCTCTCGCCTTGATTGAGCCCTCCCCTGCTCTCGTCGCCCCCCGCGCGGCCTTATGGACGGCGTTCGCGTTGGCGCTCACCGCACTCGCCCTCCCCGGCTCCCGCCGCACCGGTCGTCATGCCGCCGGATTCGGCATGGAAACTCTACGGCCGATCTGTCACGCCGCCCGCCGAGCCTTGGGGGAACCTGCCGATGAAGATGGACGACACGCAGCGCGTGCCCGCGCCGCAAGCCAAAGTCTGGGCCGCGCTCAACGACCCGGCGATCCTCAAGGTCTGCATCCCCGGCTGCGAGCGCCTCGACGCGACCTCGCCGACCGAAATGGACGGCGCGGTCGTGGTCAAGGTCGGGCCCGTGAAGGCGAATTTTACCGGCAAGGTGACGCTGTCCGACCTCGATCCGCCCAACGGCTACCGCATTGCCGGCGAGGGCTCTGGCGGCGTCGCCGGCTTCGCCAAGGGCGGCGCGACCGTGGCGCTCTTGCCCGACGGTCCGGACGCGACGCTGCTCCACTATATCGTCGACGCACAGATTGGCGGGAAGCTCGCGCAGCTCGGCGGGCGGCTGATCGATGCGACCGCCAAGAAGCTCGCGGGCGACTTCTTCCAGGCTTTTGCCGAAGCCCTCGCCGAGGCTCCCGCGGCGACGGCGGCGCAGCCGGCCGCCCCGGCGCAGAAGCGTGAGGGCTGGTTTGCGCGCCTGATGGCCGCGCTGAGGCGGCTCCTGGGGTTCGAACGAGCGGCGCGATCTTCTTGACCCGCCCTGTACCCCGCGATCGGTGATCGCGGCTGACGCGGCCAGCGGCGGCGTTTATGGTGCGCCCATGGACCGTGAAGACGATCTCCGTCTCAACGAGATCGCCGCGCCGAGGACCGGACGGCCCGACGCGGAGCTGGCGTTTATCGGCGTGATCCGCACGCCTTGGGCGACCCGCGGCGAATGCCCGCATCACGGCCGTCCCGACGGCCCGGTCTGCCGCATCGAGGTGAGCGAACCCTGGGCGGCGGCGCTCGACGGGGTCGAGAAGTTGGAGCGGATCGAGGTCTTCTACTGGCTGCACCTCGCCCGCCGGGACCTGATCCGCCAGAGCCCCAACCGCGACGGGACCACCAAGGCGACCTTCGCCATCCGCTCGCCGAACCGGTCGAACCCAATCGGGACGTCGGTCGTGACGCTGATCGAGCGTCACGACCGATGCTCCTCGTCCGCGGCCTCGACTGCGTCGACGGCACGCCGCAGATGCGCTACGACGCGGGCCGGGCGATCGGCCATCGCTTGCAAGGAATGCTGGCGCTCGGCAGGGGCGCTCTCGTCGAAGCGAAGACGCATCTCGAGCGCTCGATGAGCCTTGCCGACGCGGACCGCGACTCGTCCAGCACGCAGATCTTCGGGCAGAATCCGCTGGTTCACACGCAGGCGCTTCTTTGCCAGACCCTGTTCTGCCTCGGAGACGTCAAGGCGGCGTTACGCATCGGCCGCGAGGCGCTCATGGCGGTGGACGAATTGCGCCATCCGCATTCGACCGCCATCGCGCTCGGCTACATCGGCGGCAACGTGTTCGGCTATTGCGGCGCGACCCAGCATTTGCTGCGCGCGTCGCGGCGCATGCTGGCCTTGTGCGATCAGCACGACCTCCCCGGCTTCCGCCCGCACGCTCTCGGATTCCTGGGTTGGGGGCTCACGCAGGCGGGCGAGCTCGCGGAGGGCGTCGCCATGATGGAGTCCGCGGCCAAGGGCTTCGACGCGATGGAGTACACCCTCGGCGTCGGCGCCCATCTCGCCAACTTGGCCGACGCGCTCCGGCGGTTGGGGCGCCTCGACGACGCCAAGGCCGTTTCCGCGCGCGCCATCGACATTGTACGAAACTGCGGCGTCAGCGTCTGGTCCGAGCCCGAGATCCTTCGGGTCGACGCGCTGATCAAGCGCGATCTCGGGCAGGATAGCCGGAAGGGCGCGGCCGATCGCCTCTGGCGCGCCGCGGAGGATGCCCGCCGGATGGGATCTCCGGTTTTCGAGCGCCGTTGCCTGGTGAGTCTCATCGAAGTCGGCCGCGACCCGGAGATCGAGCGCAAGGCGCACGAGCGCCTGGGCGCGCTTCATCATCTCGACCGGCTGCCCGCGCTGGTCGAATCGATCATCGCGGACGCGCACGCGCCCGCCTGAGGCAATCTGCGCGAGCCGCGTCCCGCGCCGCGCTCAGGCCGCCTCGGCCCGCCATCGCCTGACGACCGCCGCCTCGGGCGCGTCTTCGGCGACGATGGCCCGCCGGCCGAGCGAGACTTCGCCGGTAGCGCCGTCGAGCGCGATCCAGTCGCCTTCGCGGATCGGACGATCGCCAAGCCTGCCCTCGCCGCGCGCTTCATCGATCGCAAGCGCCCGGCAGCCGACCAGGCAGACCTTGCCCATCTGCCGCGCCACCACGGCGGCGTGGGCTGTGCGCCCGCCGATTGCGGTCAGAATCCCCTCGGCGACGGCGAAGCCTACGACGTCCTCGGTCGAGGTGTCGCGCCGGATGAGGATCGCCGGTTCTCCTCGCGCGGCGACCTCCTTGGCGCGCGCGCTGGTGAAGCAGGCGCGCCCGCACGCGACGCCGGGCGAGGCGACCGTCGCGCGCCCCGCGAGCTCGGCGGCTTCCGCGAAGCGCGAGACGCGCGCGGCGACGGGATCGACGTCGGCGAGCCGGGCGAGCGCCTCCTTCCGGTCGATCAGCCCCTCCTCGACCAGATCGACGGCGATTTTGAGGGCGGCGCGCGGCGTCCGTTTGGCCGAGCGCGTCTGCAGGAACCACAGCTTGCCGCGCTCGACGGTGAACTCCATGTCCTGCACGTCGCGGCAGGCGGCTTCGAGCGCTTGCGCGCCCTCCGCAAGCTGGCGCGCGACCTCGGGCATGCGGCGCGCCAACACCGCCGCGTCGCTCGGCGACCGCCGTCCGGACACCACGTCCTCGCCCTGGGCGTCGGCGAGAAAATCGACATAGAGCCTCTTCTCGCCCGTCGCTGGGTCGCGTGAGAACGCCACCCCGGCCCCGGAATCCCCGCCGGAATTGCCGAACGCCATCGTCTGAACGGTGACGGCGGTGCCTTTGAGGCCTTCGAGGCCGTTGAGGCACCGGTATTCCTTCGCCCGCGCGCCTTCCCAGGACCTGTAGACCGCCTGCGCCGCCTCGGCGATCTGCTCGATCGGATCCTCGGGCGGCGCATGGCCGAGGCGAGTCGCCAGCGCGTGAAACTGCTCGACCAGCCGTTCGAGCGCCTCGGAATCAAGCTCGGCCTCATTGGCGACGCCCTCGGCTCGGACCATATCGGCCACCAGCGCAGCAAAGCCCCCCGGCGCGACACCGCCGACCACTTCCGCGTATCCCTGGATGAACCGTCGCCGGCTATCGAAGGCCATCCGCGGATTGCCGGTCAGGCGGATGAGGCCGTGCACGCTCACCGCGTTCATTCCGACGTCGAGGATCGTATCCATCATCCCGGGCATCGACCGCTCCGCGCCGGAGCGCACCGACACGAACAGCGGCGTGCGCGCGTCGCCGAGGCGGCGCTTCATCGCCTGTTCCAGCCAGCCAATACCCGCGACCAGGCCTTTGCGCAGCGCCTTCATGGCCGCCTCGTCACCCGCAACCACGCCGGCGCAGAGGCTCGTCGGCAGCACGAAGGCCGGAGGGACAGGAAGGGCGCAATGAGGCGAGGCGGGCCAGTTCGGCGGCCTTTGAGCCGACATCAGCGGCGAGAATCGGGCCGGGAGTCCCACCCAGGCCGATGTACACGGGTTCGAAATGCGTGTCGCTCATGCCGACAACCCCTGCAAGATGCGATTGCGCAGCGACATCGCCGCATGGGCGAGGCGGTCGGTCGCCTCCTCCAGGGTCTGGGCAATCTCGATCCCGAGAACGAGCGCGCGCGCGTCGCTCGCCGGCGCCGGGGCGCGCATGAGCGCGCCGATCGCGGCGCGCTCGGAGGCGTCGGCGTCGCGCTCGGCGTCGATCACCGCATCGACGCACTGGAGCGCGAAGGCGGCGTCGGCGCGCGCTCCCTCGGGAATTTGCAGCGCCGCCTCGACTGCGCGCACGAGTTCGGCCGCGCAATGACGCGCGACGCCCGCGAGTTCGCCGAGCGGCGCGCCGAGCGCGTCGGAGGCCTCGCCGTCGGGCGCGAGACTGATCAGAAACGCCGCCTCGTCGAAACAATCGGTCGCGTTCTCGACCTGGTCGATCACCGACAAAAGATCGTCGGCGTCGCGGACACGGGCGAAGATCTCCCGGGCCTCGACGGTGAGCCGGTCGCCCTTGCCCTCGATCTGCTTGGCGCGCTGGGCGAGAGACTTGCGTTCTGCGAGGCCCGCAAGCCCTTTCGGCTCGAAGACCGTCTCGATGGCGCCGGCCAGCGTCCGGGTGAGGCCGAGATGGCGCCGGACGACGGCCAAGAGCTCGCTCTCGGCGGTGTCGAGGCGCTGCGACAGGTCGGCCTGGATTTCGTCGCGGATGAATCGGGTCGAACGGCCGCTCTTCAAGCCGTCGCTCGCCAGATGCAGGACGTCGCGCAAGAAGGCGACGCATTCGCTCTCGCCCAACGCCGTCTTGAGCGGCACGCCGTAGGGGATGCGCCCCGCGGCCGCCCGCCGCACCGCGTCGAACACGAGGTCGGCGCCGCCGAGTTCGAGGAAGCCGCGGTGGCCGTCATCGCGCGCCGCCGACCCGACCAGGAGGTCGATCGCCTCGTCCTTGGACACGAAGGCCTGGAGCGCCTTGCGGGCCTTGTTCCAGTCGATCAGGAACACCAGCCGCGAGCCGAGGAAGGCGAGATACCGGTCGAGGTCGTCTTCGTCGCGCGCATGATAGACTCCGTGCAGCAGATAGAAGACCTCGCCTTTGGCGAGACTGCGGTCCTGGTTCTCGGCGAGCGGGCTCCATTCCACCCCCTGCCCTTCGAACAGCGTCATGAAGAACTTTGCCCGGACGCGATGGACGTCGGTGTAGGTGGTGGCGACGTCGGACCCCTCGACGTGGATGACGATGACATGCGCGTCGGTCGTCCCGATGTCGTTCTGGATCGAAAGGCGGGAACCGGCCCGGCCGGCGGTCGTCGCAAGCCCCGGATGGCCGAAGGCGAGCCGCGCGGTGCGGTTGAGGCCGGCCATGAAGGCGCGCACACGGGCGCTGTCGGCGTGGTCGAGGCCGTGCACCCGTGCGCCGTCGATCGTCTCGACCGCCGTCTTGGCGGCGACCGCGTTGAGCGCCTTGTGCAAGTCCATGACCAGGAGATGCAGCGTGTCCCGGTCGCCGCGGCTGGCCGAGGCGAGATCGGCCACCTGATGTTGGGCGATCCGATCGCCCTTGAAATCGGGAAGCGC
>NZ_JBKQOT010000671.1:0-3377 GCF_052145395.1 Roseiarcus sp. | reverse complement strand
ATCGGCCAGAGCGCCAACGCCAGATAGTTCATGAAGGAGACGCCGAGATCCTGACCGAAGCGAAATGCGAGATCGCAATCGCGGTCCGGATCGAACATAGCCAGGGCTCGTTCCAGATGGACCTGCGCGTTCGTGTAATCGCCCTGATACCAGTAGGTCATGCCGCGCATTCGATGGGCCATGGCGGCTTCGCCGGTCCCGGGATAGCGTTCGGCAAGTTCAACGGCTGCGGATGAGACCTCGCGCATCGCTGTCATTTCGCCGCCGCGGACAAAGCTTCCAGCCCACAAACCATAATAGATAGAGAATTGCTCCGCGGGATTTTCCGCGCCTGACGAGAGCGCGCGCGCTCGCGCGAAGGCGGCGGTGGTTTCGAGCGCGCCGTGGCCGCGCGCCGCGATCAAGGCGTTGCCGTAGGCGAGGTGCAACTGTGTCAGTCGCTGGCTCGGAGCGGCCGAGTCGCCCGTCGCCGACCGCGCCCTCGCGCTGGTCCCGTCCGCCATCTCAATCGCCTTGCCCAGATGGGCAATCGCTTCCCGGATGGCGGAGCGGCGAAACGCTTGGTCGCCGGCCTTCCCCCACCATTCGATCGCGAGGTCGTCGAGCCCGGCCTCAGTGAAATGATGGGCGATCGCTTCGGGCTCGGCGTCGGCGTCGCGCAACGCCTCGGCCGCGCGGCGATGCAGCGCCTGGCGACGGCTCTTGAGTAGGCTCTCGTAGGCCGCATCCTGGATCAGCGCATGCTTGAAGTGGTAGTTCGACTGCGATCCAATGCCCTCGACGAGCAAAATATCGGCCTCGGCGAGCCGCTTCAGCGCTCCTTGCAGGCGCGGCTCGTCGAGATCCCTGTAGCCAACCTCGGTGAGGCTGGCCCGGCCCGCCGCGCCGGGGTCGGCGACCCCGGCCACTGCCCCCAACAGCGCATAGGAAAAACTCCGCCCGAGCACGGCGCTGATCTGCGCGATCTCCCGCGCGTGGCCGAGCCGGTCGAGGCGCGCCGCGAGCGATTGCTGCAAGGTCGGCGGGATCGCCTGCGCGCCGGCCTCGACGCCGCGCTCCAAGAGGAGGCGCGTGACCTCCTCGACGAACAGCGGCACGCCGCCGGTGCGCTCGCTCACCCCTTCGACCACGTCCCTGGGCAGGGCATGGCACGAGGCGATCTCGTCCACCATGCGCGCGACCTGCGCGCGATCGAGCGGAGGAACAGCAATAACGCTATGGTGTGAGCGCACGCTCCATCGCGGGCGGAACTCCGGCCGCATGGTCGCGACCACAAACAGCGGCGCCTGCGCGCCGCGCTCGGCAAACGCCTGCATGAGATCGAGGGAGGTCGGGTCGGCCCAATGCAAGTCCTCGAAGGCCAGCACGACAGGTTGCGATCGCGCCCCCGCCAGAACCCAGTCGGTCAGCGCCGCCAATTGCCGGCGCCGCAACTCCTCGGGCGCGAATTTCGCGCGGCGGCCCGCGGGCAGCGGGACGTCGACCAACGGCGCGAGCAGGGGCGCGTGTTCGGCCGCGTCGAGGCCGATCAGCGCCAAGGTGTTTTCCAGATCGGCGAGCGGCCGTCGGTCGGGCGCGTCGGTGCCGCCGAAACGTAGCCGGCCCCATTCGGCGACCGGGTGCAGCGGGGTATTCCGCAAGAGCTGGGACGACGACCATTCGACCCAGGTGTGGGGCGTCTCGACAAGACGGGCGCGGAACTCCTCGATCAGCCGCGATTTGCCGATGCCGGGCTCGCCGACGACGAGGGCGAGCTGACCTTCGCCGGAACGTGCGCGCTCCCAGCTGCGGCTGAGTAGATCGAGTTCCTCCTCGCGTCCAACGAGGGGAGTGAGCGCACGCGCGCCGCCCCGTCGGCCGCCGCCGCTCGCGCGCACGATCGAATAGAGCGTCACTGGCGCCGGCACGCCCTTGAGGTAGTGCGCGCCCTTGTCCTCGACAACGAACAGCCCGACCGTTTGTCGCTGCACGCTCGCGGTGACCAGCACCGTGCCCGGTTCGGCCGCGGCCTGCACCCGCGCGGCGACGTTCGGCGCGTCGCCGAACACTTCGCCGGCCGCGTCGACCACGACAGAGCCGCACTCGACGCCGATGCGGGCGGAAAGTTCGGGCGAGCCCGATCGGGCGTTCCTGGCGTTGAGGTCGGCGAGCGCGCGCTGGATCGCGAGCGCTGCGCGCACGGCGCGCTCGGCGTCGTTCTCCTGCGCCCGCGGGTAGCCAAAGAGGGCCATCAGGCCGTCGCCGAGGTTATTGACATGGCCGCCCAGAGCCGTCACCGCGGCGGAGGCCACATCGAGATAGGCGCCGACCAGATTGCGCCAGTCCTCCGCGTCGAGCTTGGACGCGAGGCTCGTTGAGCTGACCAGATCGCAGAACATCACCGTGATCGGACGGCGCTCCGCCGAAGTCTCAAGTACCTTGGCCGGCGCGGGCTTGGGCGAGGAGGCAGGCGCGTTCGAAGAGGGCGTTGGACCAGTCAGGGCCGCGATTGCGCCCAGCAGCCTGCGCCGATCGCCGACCGCTGAGACGCCGATGTCCTTAAGATCGTCCGCCGTCAGCTGCGGCAGTACGTCTGCGTCGATCTTGTTGTCCCGGAAATTCGCCTCGTATTGACCGAGGCCGAGACTGCGAAGCCACCCGTCGACGTCCATGGCCGCGCTCCACATGGATACTT
This sequence comes from Roseiarcus sp., assembly GCF_052145395.1. Taxonomy (NCBI): domain Bacteria; kingdom Pseudomonadati; phylum Pseudomonadota; class Alphaproteobacteria; order Hyphomicrobiales; family Roseiarcaceae; genus Roseiarcus; species Roseiarcus sp. The sequence goes on along the minus strand of NZ_JBKQOT010000671.1, from coordinate 703 downwards.
AGCGTAATCGCCGAGCGGAGACGTGTCCAGCGGCGTGGCGCGAACGCCCCGTATCAGGGGAGCCGAAAGTGTGTCTTGGGTCGAATCGATCCGATCGCTGAACGACCGCTGTTTGCGCACTCCGGCCTTCCGCCACAACGTGTTTGGACAGCGAAACGCCCACCATCGAGGCCGGCTCGCGGCACGTCGCTGAGACCCCGGGTCGCGATGGCGGTTTTGCCGCCATCAGCGCGTTCTTGCGCCAGGGGCGGCCGGAGTCGACGTTGAGTGCCCGTTGCAAACCGCGGCCGCGGAGTTCGCAGTTGGGCGGCGTCCCGCTTGCGGTCGTCAGAAGCGGCGACCCCCCGCCGCACAGTCGATGTCGGCATCGCTGCCGATGGGCCACCAGCCGCAGCCGATGTTGCGTCGCCCACCCATCTGCGGGGGTACCGCCAGCGGGACCGCGGGTTCTACCCCGGCGAAGTTTGCGCCACCCTGCGCCTCTAGTGGCCCGAGTCATTCGAACTGAGGGTATAGTCTTGCGAGCTTGACGCGGGCGGCGGCGGTTGTGAATTGCCAATTGGCCTTGGCGTGATTCTTGTTGCGGTGTTGTACCCAGGCGGCGACTTCCGCGGTCAGCTTCGGCTTGTCGGGGATGCGGCGATCGAGGCACTGGGTCGAGAGCACGGCGAGTTCGGATTCGGCCATGTCGAGCCAGCTTCCG
>NZ_JBKQOT010000670.1:0-5725 GCF_052145395.1 Roseiarcus sp. | reverse complement strand
ATCGTGTTCCACCGCGTCATTCCCGGCTTCATGGCCCAGACCGGCGACCCGACCGGCACGGGCGAGGGCGGCTCCGAGCTGCCGAACCTGAAGGCCGAGTTCAATCCAACCCATTTCAAGCGTGGCGTCCTCGGCATGGCCCGCACCAACGACCCCGATTCGGCCAACTCTCAGTTCTTCATCATGTTCGGTGACGGCGGGTTCCTCGACGGCCAGTACACCGCCTTCGGCGAGGTCGTCTCGGGCATGGACGTCGTGGACAAGATCAAGGCGGGAACGCAGGCGAACAACGGCGCGGTGACGAACCCGGACAAGATCATCTCCATGAAAATGGCGGGATCCTCGAAATAGGAGCTTTGACATGAGCGAAGGCAACACGCTGACCCTCGACACGACCAAGGGCCCGGTCGTCATCGAAATGAACCCGGCCATTGCGCCGAGCCACGTCGCCCACATCAAGAAGCTCGTCAACGAGGGCTTCTACGACGGCATCGTCTTCCACCGGGTGATCGACGGGTTCATGGCCCAGACCGGCTGCCCGAACGGCACCGGCACGGGCGGGTCGAAGTACCCGAACCTTAAGGCCGAGTTCAACGCCGAACCGCACGTTCGCGGCACGGTGTCGATGGCGCGCGCGCAGAGCCCGGATTCGGCCAATTCGCAGTTCTTCATCTGCTTCGACGACGCCAGTTTTCTCGACAACAAGTATACGGTGTGGGGCAAGGTGACGTCCGGCATGGAGAACGTCGACAAGATCAAGCGCGGCGAGCCCGTGCGCGACCCCGACAAGATCGTCAAGGCGACGGTGAGCTGAGGGTCGCTTCGCGCGAGCGCGGCGAGATGATAGTGTGAATTGCGTCCCGGGCGGCTGAGCCGCCCGGATTTGTTTCAGCGCCGAGACCTTGAAAGGAGGGCGCGTTTGGAAAACGACCGCTTCTTCGTCAAGAGCCTCAAGCTCGAAAATTTTCGCTGTTTCGAGAAGGTTGAACTGGGGCCGTTCGATCCGCACTTCAATCTGCTTGTCGGGACGAACGGGGCGGGCAAGTCGAGCGTGCTACTGGCGCTGGCGGACATCTTCAGACCATTGGCGGCCCTGGGTGGAATTCTCAATTCCGACCGGATACTCAATTCCAGAGATAACCGCGCTGGTCCTGTTCTGTATCAAAACCTGCCTCAGTCGACAGCGAGGTATCCTTGGAAGTTGTCTGCGGAATTTGAATGGGCCGCCGATGCTTTCGAAGTCAAAGATCAATTCGAACCGCAACCCGCGTTTGAGCGTCAGCCGAAATTATCACGCATGAATACTGTGGGGTCTTCGGAAATAATCCCAGGCGGGTTCCAATCTGGCATGTTTGCTTCTAGAAGCGAACTCATTGTGTTGTATGGAGTAGAAAGGCGGTTCGATAATAAACATCGCGAGGACGATTTTGTAGTCCAAAATCCGAAAAGCGCAGCATACCTCAATTGGCTTGATGCTGGGCAGAGTTCGAAAACTCTACAAGAATGGATGCGGGATCAAACAATCGTTGACTTGCAGTTGGCAAGACTTCGTGATGGCTCTTTTGTTGACACTCCCGAACTATCGGGACCGAGTCGGACTTCTCCGAGCCCACTGTCTATAGTTCGCGACGCAATTCGGGAGGCCGTCGAGGGAGCAAGGGAAATTGAATACGACGGGCAACGAAAGGACATCGTAGTAAGGCTTGCCGATGGTCGAGTGTTGGAATTTGCGGGTATGAGCGACGGTCAGCGTGCTCTGATCGGCATGGTCGCTGACATTGCCCGTCGCGCTTGCGTGCTAAGAGGCGATGTGCTTGATTTTGACGTCCTGAACTATACCACCGGCCTCGCTCTGATCGACGAACTTGACCTCCACCTCCATCCGAAATGGCAGCGGCATATCGTGCGGGCACTCAAGCGCGTCTTTCCGAAAATCCAGTTCTTCGCAACAACCCACTCGCCGCAGGTGATCGGCGAGGCGAGGCCAGAGGAAATTGTCCTGTTGACGCCGCAAGGTCAGAAGCGGCCGATTGGCAGCTACGGGATGGACTCGAACTGGGTCCTCGAATGCGTCATGGAGGTCGAGGATCGCGATCCGGCGATCGCCAGGCGGATCAAGGATATATTCGACGCGATCGACGATGACCGGATCGAAGAAGCCAAGGGGATGATTGCGGCGTTGCGCGCCGATATCGGGAACGCGCCGGACATCGTTGGCGCGGAATCCTACATCTGGCGGATTGAGCACCAGGGCGACGAGGCGGCCGAGTGAGGTTCATCAAGAAGGGTTCAGAGCCGGCCACGCTTCGGAAGTTCAAGGCTGAAAACAAACAGACGCCCGAGGTCCTGACCTATTCCGCACTGCGCGCCGACATCAGAAACGATCTTTACGCATGCATGCTCGCCGAGCAATGGAAGCTCTGCGCGTACACGATGATGCCGATCGGCCGGCAGCCGGACGCTGCGCGCCGCGATTTTCACGTCGAGCACATTCAGCCGCGCTCGGGGTATCCTGAACGCGAACTCGATTACGACAATCTCGTCCTCTGCTCACCCGGTCCCCAGCACCCGGAACCGGGCTTCGGCGCAAGACAGAAAGGCGATGCCGACGTCAGCGACGCCAATTTCGTTTCGCCGCTCAACGCGTCGTGCGAGAGTCGATTGCGCTTTGGAATTAACGGCGCCGTCCGTCCGGAAAAGCCCGACGACGCGGCCGTCATCCGGACGATAGACCTGCTGGCGCTCAATCATCCGTCTCTTATCGATGGCCGGTCGCAGGCTCTAAAGGCGCAGGGGTTGGGACCATCCGCAAGAAAGCCGATTTCCGCGACAGAAGCCCGGCGGCTTACGGCGGCCATCATGATGGCCGACCCGAAAGGCGAGATCGCCGCTTTTTGCGTCGCGGTCAAACAAGTCGCTGAGCACTTCGCTCGGCAAAGCCAAGCGCGCTCGGCCCGGGTCAAGGGCGCGGCGGGCGGGTAAAACACGCATGCGCGTCGACGCTTTCGACTTTGAGCTTCCGCCCGACCGTATCGCGCTCGAGCCGGCCCACCCTCGCGACAGCGCGCGGATGCTCGTCGTCGCGCCGGGAGGCGGGCTCATGGACGCGCGTGTCTCGGACCTGCCGGATTTCCTGCGGCCCGGCGACGCGCTCGTCGTCAACGACACCAGGGTGATCGCGGCGCGGCTCGATGGAATCCGCGTGCGGGGCGAGGCGGTCGCGGGCGTCGAGGCGACGCTGATCAAGCGGATCGACGATTGCCGCTGGCGGGCGCTCGTCAAGCCCGCCAAAAAGCTCCGGGTCGGCGAGCGCATCCGGTTTGGCGAGGCGAGCGAGAGCATGGCCTGCCTGCTTGCTGCGCTCGACGCCGAGGTCGAGGAGAAGGGCGAAGCCGGCGAGGTCACGCTGCGCTTCGACTTCTCGGGCGCCGCGCTCGACGAGGCGATCGACCGCCTCGGCATGGCCCCGCTGCCGCCCTATATCTCCGCCCGCCGGGCCCCCGTCGAGAAGGACCGCGCCGACTATCAGACGATGTTCGCCGCGCGCGACGGCGCGGTCGCCGCGCCGACCGCGGGCCTCCATTTCACCCCGCGCCTGATCGAAAGCCTTTTGGCGCGCGGCGTCTCGCTTCATCGCGTGACCCTGCATGTCGGCGCCGGGACCTTTTTGCCGGTCAAGGCCGAGGACACCGAGGCCCACGTCATGCACAGCGAATGGGGCGCGATCGACGGTGGCACGGCGGAGGCGCTGAACGCCGCGCGCGCGGCGCGCGGGCGGATCGTCTCAGTCGGCACGACTTCTGCGCGCATTCTCGAAAGCGCGGCCGACGAGGGCGGCCGCATCCGCCCCTTCGCCGGCGAGACGGCGATCTTCATCTCGCCGGGCTACCGCTTCCGCGCGACCGACGTGCTGATGACCAACTTCCACCTGCCGCGATCGACGCTGTTCATGCTGGTTTCCGCCTTCAGCGGGCTCGAGACGATGAAGGCGGCCTACGCACACGCGGTCGATTCGAGCTATCGCTTCTATTCCTACGGCGACGCGTGCCTGCTCATCGGCGCGCGCGACGCGGACCGGCCGACCGCATGACCGACGAAATCGTCCTGACCGTCCACGCCCGCGACGGCGACGCACGCCTCGGGGAACTCTCGACGCCGCGTGGAACAATCCGCACGCCGGCCTTCATGCCAGTCGGGACGGCGGCGACGGTCAAGGCGATGCGGCCCGAGGACGTGCGCGCCACCGGCGCCGACATTGTTCTCTCCAACACCTACCATCTGCTGCTGGCGCCGGGGGCGGAGCGCATCGCCGCGCTCGGCGGCCTTCACAAGTTCATGAACTGGCCCCATCCGATCCTGACCGACTCGGGCGGCTTTCAGGTCATGAGCCTCGCAAAACTCCGCAAGGTCAGCGAGGAGGGCGTGGCGTTCAAGTCCCATATCGACGGCTCGCGCCATGAGCTGACGCCTGAGCGGTCGATGGAGATCCAGCGGCTGCTGGGCTCCGACATCCAGATGCAGATGGACGAATGCGTGAAGCTGCCGTGCCCGCCGGAGGAGGCGGAGCGCGCCATGCGCCTGTCGCTGCGCTGGGCGGAGCGGTCGAAGGCGGCCTTCGGCGACCAGCCGGGCCGGGCGGTGTTCGGCATCGTGCAGGGCGGCGTGGAAAACAATCTAAGGATCGAGAGCGCCAGGGCGCTGGTCGCCATGGATTTCCACGGTTACGCGATCGGGGGCCTCGCGGTCGGCGAGCCGCAGGCGGATATGCTGGAGACGATCGAAACCGTCGTCACGTGCCTGCCCGAGATGAAGCCTCGCTATCTCATGGGCGTCGGGACGCCCGACGACCTCTTGCAGTCGCTCAGGCGCGGCGTCGACATGTTCGACTGCGTCATGCCGACCCGGGCCGGGCGGCATGGAATGGTGTTCACCCGGCACGGCCGGATGAACCTGCGCAACGCCCGCTATGCCGACGACCCGAGGCCGATCGACCCGCGGTCCCCGTCGCCCATGGCCCGGGACTATTCCCGCGCCTATTGGCGCCACCTCGTCAAGTCCGGCGAGATCCTCGCCATGATGGGCCTGACGGAGATCAATCTCGCCTATTATCAGGAGCTGATGGCGGGCGCGCGCAAGGCGATCGCGGAGGGGCGGCTCGGCGCCTACATCGAGGAGACCCGCCGCGGCTGGACGGAGGGCGAGGCCGAGGGCGGGTAAGGGAGCCGTTTTTCCCCGAGTTGAAGCGCAGGAAGGAATCTGGATCAGAGCCCGACATGCAAGGGGCGAGACGCCCGCGGGCGCCTCGCCCCATGTTTCCGTCCTCGCAAACGCTTCGTCGTCTCGTTATTTTTTCTGTTCCCGGAAAGCGATACCTCCGGGCCGAGGCGGCAAAGCGTGTCGTCCTCCCACAGACTTTGCGGCGTCCGGCGCCAAAGAGTTTGGCAGCGGCCTCCTTTTCGCGCCGACATTGCTATTCCACTTTTCGGGTCCTGTCACGGGGCTTGGCAGCCCTGCCATGCAAAAATTTTCTACCAATGAGTTGATTGGTCAATTGTTTCCTGAAGGAAGCAAATGTGCGGATTGCCCGCCCAGGGTGTGGCGATTCGCCCGTCTTTCGCCGTCCGCCCCAATGGCGTAAAACCGCACACGGAGTACGCCAGCAAGGAAGCCCTCTCATGACTGCAATCGTCAACGTCGTCGCCCGTGAAATCCTCGACAGCCGCGG
>NZ_JBKQOT010000669.1:0-4550 GCF_052145395.1 Roseiarcus sp. | reverse complement strand
GTGTCGGCTTCCTGGGGCTCAGAGCATCGACACGTTGTGGGAGCTGCTTGAAGCCGGCCGATGCGCGGTCTCTGCGATACCAGCTGATCGCTGGGCGCTTTTGCGCCACGGACATCCCCGCCTCAGGGAGCCGGGGCGGAGCTACACCTGGGCCGCGGGCGTGCTGCCGGACCCCTGGGGCTTCGATCCCGCCGTCTTTCGCATTTCCCCACGCGAAGCGCAGCAGATGGATCCGCAACAGCGACTGCTGCTCGAACTCGCCTTCGAGGCCTGTGAGGATTCCGGCCTTGCGCCTTCAAAACTGGCGGGCAGCCAGACTGGCGTCTATGTCGGCGCTTCCGCCCTCGATTACTCGACCATCGGCCTGCATGATCCCGCCGTCGCGGACGCCTATTACGCGACCGGCAACACGCTCTCGATCGTCTCGAACCGGCTCTCGTATGTGTTCGACCTCCATGGGCCGAGCATGACGATCGACACGGCCTGCTCGTCGTCTCTGGTTGCGCTCCATCAGGCCCGCCTGGCCCTGATTCACGGAGAGATCGATGCCGCGCTGGTCGGCGGGGTCAACGTGCTGGCGAGCCCGTTCAGCTTCATCAGCTTTTCTCAGGCGACGATGTTGTCGCCGACCGGCCTCTGTCGGGCGTTCGCGGCCGAGGCGGACGGTTATGTGCGGGCGGAAGGCGGCGTCGTCCTTGTTCTCAAGACGCTGAAGAAGGCGATCGCCGACGGCGACCGGATCCACGCCGTCCTATGCGGCAGCGGGGTCAATTCCGACGGGCGCACCAGCGGGATTTCTCTCCCCGCCGAGAAACGCCAGATCGAATTGCTTCGCGCCGTCTACAGCCAGGCCGAGGTTGCGCCGGATCTGGTCGCCTTCGTCGAGGCTCACGGAACGGGAACGCGGGTCGGCGATCCGGTCGAGGCCTCCGCGCTGGGCGCTGTCCTCGGCCGAGCGCGAAGCCGCCCTCTGCCGATCGGATCGATCAAGACAAACATCGGTCACACCGAGCCTGCGTCGGGCCTCGCGGGACTTCTGAAGGCGATGCTGGCACTCGAGCACGACATGGCGCCGAGGTCTCTCCACGCGGAGAACCTGAATCCCAACATCGACTTCGCCGGCCTCAATCTGCACGTTGTGGGGGAGCCGATCCCGCTGTCGCGTGCCGAGGGGCGCCGGTTCGCCGGCGTGAGCTCGTTCGGCTTCGGGGGCACGAGCGCGCATGTCGTCATCGGCGATCCGCCGCTTGCGCGGACGACGGGGGAGGCGGCGCCGCGCCTCATGATGATCTCCGCTCAGACGGAGGAGGCTCTGCGCGCGCTGGCGGGCGCGTACGCGGGGCGATTCGAAGATGCGAGCGTGGGCGAGCGGTTGCGCATCGTCGCCGCCACGGGCCGCCGGCGCGAGCGCATGCGCGAGCGGCTGGCCCTGCCTGCGCTGCCGACCGATGGTCTGGCTCCAGCGCTCGCGCGGTTCGCCCGGTCCGGCGAGGCCGAGCCGCCCGGCGCCCGAGCGACCGCCGTCGAGGGCGACGGCGCGATCGTCTTCGTTTTCTCCGGCAACGGCTCGCAATGGTCCGGCATGGGCCGCGCCGCCTACCGGACGAGCGCCGCCTTCCGCGAAGCTCTCGCGGAAGTCGATTCGCATTTTCTTCCGTTGGCCGGCTGGTCGCTGGTCGAGGAGTTGGACTCCCCCGACATTGCGGCCGACCTCTCACACGCCGACATTGCCCAGCCGATGATCTTCGCCATTCAGGCCGCGAGCGTGCGCGCGCTGGCCGAGGTCGGCGTCCGCCCGGCGTTGACGCTCGGACATAGCGTCGGCGAGGTCGCCGCGGCCGAGGCGGCTGGCGTTCTTTCGCTCGCAGACGCGGTTCAGGTGATCTTCCACCGCAGCCGCCTCCAACAGGCGACGGAGAACTCCGGCGGCATGGCCGTGGTGTTCGGACCGCGCGAGGCGGCGGCCGACCTGTCGGCGCGCATTCCCGGCCTCGCGGTCGCCGCGCACAACTCGCATCGTTGCATCGTCGTTGCCGGGCCGTCGCTGGCGCTGGACCGTCTTATCGATCTCGCCCCGCCCGCGAAGCTGCGCGCACGCAAACTCGACCTCCCCTATCCGTTCCACACCGAGCTGATGCAGCCGGTCAAAAAGCCGCTGATCGAAAGGCTGGCGGGCCTCAAGCCGTCTGCCGGCGCGGTTCCCTTCCTGTCCACTGTCGCAGACGCAGTCCTGCCCGGGGCCGCGGCGGGCGCGTCGTACTGGTGGCGCAACGTGCGGGATGTGGTTCTTTTCCAGGAAGGCGTCGAACGCGCGCTCGGCATGGGCAAACGCGCGTTCCTAGAGATCGGGCCCCGGCCCACGCTGAAAATCCATCTGCGCGACATCGTCGAGCACCTTGACGCGGCTGCGCTGATCGACTGCGCGCTCGAGGAGAACGCGGCCGATGACGACGGCGACCCGTTCGAGGCGACGGCGATGCGGCTCATCGCCGGCGGCGCCGACGTCGGGCCGCAGTGGGCTTTCGGTCCTGACCCCGGGCCGGGAATCGACCTGCCTGCCTATCCCTGGCGTCGCGCCCACTACCGGTTTGCCGAGACAACCGAGTCGACGGGCCAGTTGAGCGCGCGGCCGCGCCATCCTCTGATCGGCGCGCGCGACTCCGAGGGCGCTCTCGAATGGCGTGCGACCCTCGATCCGCAACAAGAGCCGGCGCTTGCCGATCACCGGATCGACGGACAGGTCCTGCTGCCCGGCGCGGCCTTCCTCGAGATGGGGCTCTCGGTCGCGCGGGACTGGGCGGGGCCGGAGGTGGCGCTAAGGGATTTCGAAATCCTGCAGCCTCTCGCCTTCGCGGCCGAAGCCTCGCGTGAGATCCTCTGCCGGGTCGAGGCCTCGACGGCGGCGGTCGAGATCCTGAGCCGCCCACGCCTCGCCAATGCGCCTTACGCCACGCATGCGCGCGGACGGATCGTCCACAAGCCCGGACCGCCGCCGACCGGACGCGTCGCCCCGACCGCGTCGGACGAAGGGGTCACAGGCGAAGCGCTCTACGCTTCGGCGCGCGCCTTCGGGCTCGAGTTCGGGCCGGCGTTCCGGAGGCTCGCGCGCGCCCGTCGCGCGGGGGAAGACCGCATCGAGGTCGAACTCGCCGCGGCCGCGGCGGACCCCCGCTACGGTCTCGACCCGGCCCGCCTCGATTCCTGTTTCCACGGCCTTATCCTCCTGTTCGCCGGACGGGAGGGCGAAGGCGGAGTTTACCTGCCGGTCCGTTTCGGCGAGGCGCGTCTTTTCGTCCCGGGCGCGAACCTCGCGTGCGCCGCGATCCGAACGACGCGGCGCGACGATCGGGTCATCGTCGCCGATTTCGATCTCTTCGACCGCGACTCGAGGCTGGTGGCGACGCTCCGCGACGCGCGTTATCAGGCGGGCCGGACGCGCGCCCCGGCCAGGCTCTCCGGTCTCGGCTTCGCAGCGCATTGGATCCCGGCGACGGCGGAGTTCGCGAGGCGGGCGCCGCTCGAAGGCTGGCGGAATATCGTCGCCCGCGAGCCGCAGTTCCCCGCCGAACTGGGCGGCGCTGCGCTCCTGCTCGAAGGATGGGCGACCGCCGCGTGCTTCAAGCTTGCGCACGGTCTGGCGAGAGACGACGTCCTCGATCTCGACGAGCTTGTCGCCGAGGGCCGGCTGCCGGAGGCTCGGGGAGCTTGGGCGGAGACGGTTTTTTCGAGCCTCGAACAGAGCGGCCTCATTCGACGGTCCGGCGACATCCTGCGGCCAAGCGATCTCGAGCTCCCCTCGCCGGACGCGGTCTTTTCGGCGCTCGCGGCTCAGCACCCCGAACGCGCGCCGGAGTTGCTCCTCGCCGCCGGCGCAGCCGAAACGCTGCAGGCGCTGGCCGCGGGCCAGGATGCGAGAGGACCGTCGGACGGCGCCGTCGAAGCCTGCGAGCTCCGGTCTCCGTCCGCGACCGCAGCCGCTCGCGCCCTCGGCAGGCGTCTCGAAAAGATGGCGCCAGCCGAAGGGGACGGGACCGCGCTGCGGATTTTGCAGGTCGGGGTCGGGCCAGCCGGTTCCGAACTCATCCGCTTCGCCGCCGCCCGCAGCGCGCGCCTGACCCTGTTGGACCTCGACGCGCGGAGGCTCGAGCGGGCGCGGCTCTCCCACGGCGACGTCCGGGAGGCGGCTTTCTGCGGCGATCTCGACGCGCTTCCAGACGGCGGATTCGACCTTATCGTCAGCGCAGGCGGCCTGTCGCGGCTGAGCGCCGGACGAGACGCGCTGGCGCGCCTGGCGTGCAAATGTGCATTCGGCGCGGTCTTGATGGCGGTCGAGCCGACGCCGTCGCTCTTCCATGTCGTCGCGTTCGGCCTGGCGGACACGCCGAAGGACGAGTTGCGCGACCGTCGTCTGGGTCCGTCGGCCTGGTCCAGCGAATGTGCGCGCGCCGGTTTCCGCAAGCCGGAAGCGCGGCTTATCGAAACCGGCGAGGACCTGGCGACGCTGATCGTCGCGGAAGCGCCCGAGGTTGCCCGGGCCCCGGATCCTCAGC
>NZ_JBKQOT010000668.1:0-4002 GCF_052145395.1 Roseiarcus sp. | reverse complement strand
ATCGGAGCGCCTTTGTAGCCGGCCAGGAACGCGTCGATCTGATCGGACGCGGCGGCGGCCGCCTGCTCCGGACTCTGCCCGTTGAGCTGGCAGCCCTGGATCGCGTCCGAAATCGCCTTGTAGACCGGGGGAGGCATGCGCGGCTCGCCGCGGGCGCCCGGATAGATCTCGTCGGTGAAGACCTTGAGGAAGCCGGTCTCAAAGGCCTCCTTGCCGGCTTCAAGGGCGGACTTTCTGGGCGGCATGTCGCTCTTGGCCTTGGTGCACCAGTCGACGATCCGTTCGATGGAGTCCGGCTTCATCGAGCCGAGCGCCCAGGCGCAGAACTCGCCCGCCGCCTTCGGGTTCGCGCCTTTCGCGTTGGCCACGAACGCCCAGCCGCCGCCGATGGTGAGATACTTGCCGCCGGGCGGCGTGGGCAGTTTGAATATACCGTACTTGAAGTCGGGCGCGCCTTCGCGGAGGTTGGCGATGGCCCAGATCCCCGTGTTCATGATCGCGCAATAGCCAGACGCGAGGTTCGGCACCACGTCCCAGCCGCCGCCGCCCTGGGGCTTTCGCGGAGCCACGCCCATATTGACCGCGTCCTGCCAGAACTTTAGCGCCTGCACCGCTGCGGGCGAGTTGAACGCGCTCTTGCCGTCCTTGGTTTGGAAGTCGCCGCCGCCCTCCCAGAAGAACGGATACCAAGTGTAATTCTGGTAATAGCCGGGATTGGTTTCGAACAGCACTCCGAAGCGCTTCGGCGTGGTCAGTTTCTTGGCGACATCGAGAAGCTCCGCCCAGGTCGTCGGGATGTCCTTCTCGGCCAGCCCGGCCTCGCTGAAGGCGTCGAGGCTGTAGTACATCGCCATCGGTTCGACTTCATAGGGAAGCGCGTAGATCTTGTCGTTGACCTTCCGGCTGGCGATCACGTTGGGGAAGAAGTCGTCCTGCGCCGCCTGCTCCATGAACGGCGTCAGGTCCAGCAGGACGCCGCCGTTATAGTATCGCAGGAAGTCGCCGGGACTGATGATGAAGAGGTCCGGACCCGCGCCCGAGGCGAAAGCCGTCGGCAGCTTCGTGCCGTCCATGTAGGCGTTGTTGGGCACATACACGAGTTCAACCTTGACGTCGTGAGTGTCGTTCCATCCCTTGATGACGTCTTGGTACCATTTGTCCTGCGACGCAACGCCGCCCCCGGGCGCGTAGAATTGCCAAAACTTGAGAGTCTGGGCGGCGTAGCCGCGAGACACATAGGGGAATCCTGTCACCGCCGCGGCCGCGACGCCGGCGGCCAGGACGTGTCTTCGGCTCGGGCCTCGCCGGACGCTCCTCGTTTCGAACGGAGTCTTGATATTCTCAACCATCTTGCTTCCTCCTCACGGGTACGCTTCCGCGCACCTGGTTCCCTTCCAAAATCTGCGGGCGCTCCGTGCTCCCGTTCTTGTTTCCCCAGCTTCGGGGAGGCGCCCCGCCTCTCACCCTCATCCCGACTCTCGGACGATCAGGGAGTGTTGAACGAGAATGTGACGTGACGGTGCCGCCGCGCCCTGCGCCAGCCGATCAAGCAGCAGCGCGCCGGCGGTTCGGCCGATTTCGAGCGCGGGGATTCGAATGGTCGTGAGACTTGGGCGCAACAGGGCGGCGGCCTCGATGTCATCGACGCCGACGACAGCCAGATCGTAAGGCACTCTCAGCCCGCGACCGAAGGCAGCGTCGAGCGCCCCGATGGCCATCACGTCGTTGGCGCAGAAGACCGCAGTCGGTCGATCCGGCAGGTCCAGCAGGACGCTCATAGCCGACGACCCGCCGTCCCTCGTCCAATCGCCAGCCACGATCAGGTTCTGGTCTTCGGGCTTGCCCTGATCGGCCATCGCCCGCAGATAACCCCGCAGGCGCTGGGCGCCCGGACTGGCGTTCGCCGGCCCCGTTATCGTCGCGACGCGGCGGGGGCCGCGTGTCAGCAGATGCGTCACGGCGTCGTAGGCGATGAGCTCGTCGTCCGCCGAAACCCAATCGAGGTCCGCGACCGACGGCCCCGACCCGACCGCGACCACTGCGATGCCGGCTTGCCGGAGCATCGGCGCAGCGCGCTCGGCGCCGGCGGTCGCAATCACCACGCCGTCGACGCGCCGCTGGATCGCGGTCTTGACCGCCGCTTCCGCAGCCTCCGGTTGCGCCGCGCCGTCGAAAAGCATGACAACGTAGCCGGCTTGTCCGATCGCGCGCTCGAGACCGCGACCGAGCAGCGGATAGTAGGGATTGGTCAGGTCCTGGACGATCAGGGCGACCGCGAGGCTGCGGTTGGCGATCAGGGCTTGGGCGAAGTAATTGGGCTGGAAGCCGAGTTCTTCCATGACGCGGAGCACGTTCCGCCGGGTGGCTTCCGACACCGGCCGCTTTCCCGAGAGGACATGCGAGACCGTGGTCTTGCTGACTTTCGCGGCCTCCGCGACCGCTGCGATCGTCGTGCCGGGCTTTAGGCCGCTGTGCAACAAACGGAGCTCCCCTCGGTTCCTTGTGGAGAGGCGATTTGTCTTCCGCAGGGAGAGGCGACGTGTCGTCGACGGTATGTTAGCAAAACGGTTTGTGCAAGGGGTAGTCCCGCGACCGGCCGGTCGTCGACGTCGTCGGTCCTCGCCGTTGTCGCGCTTCGCAACGCGAGACAGCGAGACCGCCTTGAAGCGGCCAAACCGTTTTGCTTCCAATCGGCTTTCAGGCGAGGCGGAAGGGGCGAGGAGAAGCGCGCAATGCCGGTAGTCGTGAACCCTGTCCCGGGTGCCTTTGCAGGCGAAGCCTTCGCAGTCGATTGCCGGGCGCCGCTCGACGCCGAGGACATCGCCGCCATTCACGACGGCATGGTGAGACATGCCGTGCTCGTCTTCGGCGATCAGTCGCTGACGGACGCGCAGCAGCTCGCCTTTACCCGTCAGTTCGGCGAACTCGAGCGTTATGAGACCCCGGGTCACATTCGCAAGCGCGAGCAGGAGCGCCTCGGCGGCGGCGTCGCCGATTTCTCCAACCTGACCCGCGACGGCGCGCTGATAAGCGCGGACGACCGCATCTGGCTTTTCAAGCTCGCCGACCGGCTGTGGCACTCCGACAGTTCGTTCCGCCCGGTCCCGGCCGGGTATTCCCTGCTCTCCGGGCGAACAATTCCGTTTCGTGGCGGCGACACGGAATTCGCGGATATGCGCGCCGCGTATGACGCGCTCGACGGCGATACCAAGGCCGAAATCGAGGACCTCGTCTGCGAGCACTCGCTGATATATTCCCGCGAGGCGATCGGCTTCTTCGATCTAACGGCGGAAGAGAGGGAACACTTCCGGCCGGTTCGTCACCCCCTCGTGCGCATTGACCCGAGGACGAGACGCAAGTCCTTGTTCCTGTCAGCCCATGCCGGCGCGATTGTCGGCTGGACGGTTCCCGAGGCTCGGGTGTTCCTGCGCGATCTAAACGAGCACGCGACGCAGCCGCAGTTTGTCTATCGCCACCCTTGGCGCGTTGGCGATCTCGTGATGTGGGACAACCGGACGACCATGCATCGCGCCCGCCGGTTCGACTCCAAGGCCATCCGCGATGTTCGGCGGACGACTGTTGCAGGGACGACCGAGTAAGTCGCTGATAAATTCGACTTTAGTCGACTTGAGTTAGTAGATTCGGTTTGTGACTGTGGTGGAATGACCGGTCAGGGCGGAGACCGTGCCTACAGGTGTCGCAAGGGAAGGACCCTCCCCCGCCCTATTGCGACGTTCGCGGTCGCGATCCGCAGGGGAACGCTCAACGTGCGCGCCATGAGAAGGCTGGGCGGTCGCGAATGGTTACAAGTCCACCCGGCAGCTTTGGCAAATGCAATGCGTTCGACCACAACACGTCTGGCGGTTCAACGTTCCGAAACAAAGATGATGCTCCGATCGAGCTTCGCGATGCTGTCCCAGCTTCCGAGCGCCAAGGCTCGGTCGATCTCGCGCCGGTAGAGCTCGAGCACCCAATGGACCCCGTCCTCGCCGGCGCAGGCCA
>NZ_JBKQOT010000667.1:0-2959 GCF_052145395.1 Roseiarcus sp. | reverse complement strand
GCACGACCGACGGCGTGTTTCGCGCCGACGAGGCGGAAACCTTTATTGCAGCGCATGAGCTTCCGATGGAGGTATGGCTTGCGGATTGACGTGAAGATGCCCGACCTTTCCGCCACAGAGGGCTCGGACATACTGGTCAAACGGTGGCTTGTGACGAAGGGCGCGCGGGTCAAGCGCGGGCAGCCGCTTCTCGAGGTCGAAACCGACAAGGCGACCATCGAGGTCGAATCGGTGGCGTCCGGGACCATTGCGGAGATTCTCGCTCAGCCGGACGTGAAGGTTGCGATCGGAGAGGTGATCGCTCGGATCGAGGTCGACGCATGAGCGCCTTGGAGCGAAGACTCGAACTCCTCGATCGCATGATCCGCATCCGCGAGTTCGAAGAGGGCGTGCGCTTCCTGTTCCTCGAAGGCTCCATGCCCGGCACCATCCACCAGTGCCAGGGCCAGGAGGCGACGGCGGTCGGCGTCTGCGCCGCATTGCGACCGGACGACTTCATCACTTCGACTTTCCGCGGCCACGGACACGCGATCGCGAAAGGGCTCGGCGAGCAGGAACTGCTGGACGAGCTGTTCGGCGCCTCGACCGGCTGCTGCAAGGGAAAGGGCGGATCGATGCATGTGGGGAACATGAGTAAGGGCATGGTTCCGGGCATCGCCATCGTTGGTGGCGGAATTCCACTGGCCGCAGGCATGGCGCTCGCGTTCAAGATGCGGAAGACCAATCAGGTCGTCGCCTGTTTCTTCGGCGACGGCGCGGTTGCCGAGGGCGCGTTCCACGAGGGCGTGAATATGGCGGCGATCTGGCGGTTGCCGGCGATCTTCGCCTGCGAGAACAATCTCTACGGCGCCTCGACCCGCATCGATCTGGTGATGAAGAATCCGCGTGTCGCTGATCGCGCCGTCTCATACGGCATCGCGGGCGAGACCGTGGACGGCAACGACGTCGAAGCGGTCCATGCGGCCACCGAACGCGCGGCGGCGCGATGCCGCGCCGGCGACGGCCCTGTTCTGCTTGAACTTCTGACTTATCGCCAGACTGGCCACTCGCGACGCGATCCTCGCCAGTACCAACCGGAGGCGGAGCGGAAGGCGTGGGCGGGGCGCGACCCGATCGAGATTTTCGCCGATCGCCTGCAGGCGGAGGGCGTGATCGACGAGGCGGGCGTCGAGCACATTCGGTCGCGAGCAACGCAGCGCTTCGCCGAGGCGGTGGAGAAGGCGCGCTCTGCGCCCCAGCCTTCCATCGACGATCTCGAAACCGACGTCTTCGCTGCGGAGGGCGCGCCATGAGGCGGCAAGGCATTGCCGAGGCCTTGCGCGACGCGATCGCCGAGGAGATGGAGCGGGACCCGTGCGTCTTCTGCATCGGCGAGGACATCGGGGTGCCGGGCGGATGGGGCGGCGCGTTCACCGTGACGCTCGGCCTCGAGAGGAAGTTCCCGGATCGCGTGATCAACACGCCGATCGCCGAGTTGGGCTTCTTCGGCGTCGCGACCGGCGCGGCGATCATGGGCATGCGGCCGATCGTCGACGTGCAGTACGGGGACTTCCTGTTCCTCGCCAGCGATCAGATCATCAACAACGCCGCGAAGCTGCGCTACATGTCGGGCGGACAGATTCGGACGCCGATGGTGATGCGGGCACCGGTCGGGGCGACCGGCCGCGGCGCCCAGCATGCTCAGAACATGGAGCGTTATTTCACCGGCGTTCCGGGCCTCAAGGTCGTCGCCCCTTCGAACGCTTATGACGCGAAGGGCCTGCTCAAGGCCGCGGTTCGCGACGACAATCCGGTAGTGGTTTTCGAGCACAAGCTCCTCTACGGCTCGAAGGGCGCGCGCGCGGAGCCCGGCGCGGTCGACGCGACGAGCGACATTCCAGATGGCGACTACGTCGTTCAGCTCGACAAGGCGTCAGTGATGAGAAAGGGGTCGGAGGTCAGCATCCTCGGCTGGCTCCTGACCGCGCATTTCGCCTTGCAGGCGGCCGAACAGCTTGCGGTCGAAGGGATCGACGCGGAAGCGATAGACGTCCGGGCGCTCGCGCCGCTCGACTTGTCGACACTGGTGGCGTCAGCGCGCAAGACCGGCCGCGTGCTGATCGTGGAGGAGGGTCCGAAGAGGGGCGGGGTCGGCGCGGAAATCGCCGCCTCCTTGTGCGAGCGCCTACCTGGCCTGCGCGTGACGCGTGTCGCGTCGGCGGACGTTCCGGTCCCCTTCGCGCCGCCGCTCGAGAACGCCTATCGGCCCAACGTCGTGCCGGTCGTCGCGGCGGCGCGAAGCCTTTGCCGAGGCGTCGGGTCCTGAGAGCGTAGCATGGCGGAGCGCCACATCATCGCCTTCGTCGCAGGGGGCACCGCGGTCAAGGCGGCGCTCTATGACGAGCGCGGCGTGGAACGCGCGGTGGCCGCCGTGGGGATAGCGCCCCTGCATCCGGCGCCGGGCTGCCTCGAACGCGATCCCGAGGCCATGTGGGCCTCCGTGTGCGAAGTCGCGCACAGGGTCCTATCCTCCTCGGGCGTCGCGCCGTCCTCAATCGTCGTCGTCGGCCTGACCGGCTACGGCAACGGTCTCTTTCTCGTTGACCGCGACGGAAACCCAGTCCGCAACGCCATCCTCTCAACGGATCAGCGGGCAAGAGCGATACTGGCGCGCTGGCGCGCCGGAGGGGCCGAGGCCCGGTCGATCCAGCGGACGTACAACGCGCAGTTTCCCGGCAAGCCACTGCCGCTGATCGCCTGGCTCGATGCGTACGAGCCAGAGGCGCTTCAACGCGCCGAACACGCACTCTTCTGCAAGGACTTTCTGCGCTTTCGTCTGACGGGCGAGATCGGGCTCGAAATTAGCGACATGTCTTCGGCGGGCCTCATCGATCAAGTCCTTCGCCGCTGGACGCCGGCCGCGCTCGATCCGTTCGGGCTCGGACGCTACGCAAGGCAGTGTCAGACCAAACGCTCGCCG
>NZ_JBKQOT010000666.1:0-4088 GCF_052145395.1 Roseiarcus sp. | reverse complement strand
CCGCCGGGAATGTCGAGCACGTAGGTCGGCATGGCGAGCCCCGAGAGTCGGGCTCTTAACGAACGCATCAGCTCCTGGCCTTTCGTGATTGGCACACGCCAATGCGCCGTGCCGGGCGCAAGGTCGCCGTGATGCAGGTAATAGGGCTTCACCCCGGCTTCGACGAAGGCGCGCATCAACGCGTCAAGCGTCTCGACCTCATCGTTGACCCCCTTCAAGAGCACGCTCTGGCTGAGCAGCATCAGTCCCTGCGCGGAGAGGCGGCGGCAGGCGGCGCGCGCGGCGGCAGTGAGCTCGCGCGGATGGTTGGCGTGCAGGGCGACGACGACCGTCCGGCCGTCGGCGCGGAGCGCGCGCGCCATGGCGGCCGTCACGCGGTCAGGGTCGGCGACCGGCAGGCGCGTGTGCCAGCGCAGCGTCCTCACGTGATCGATTCGGGCAATCGCCCCGGTTGCAAGCGCGATGCGGCGGGGCGACAGCGTCAACGGGTCGCCCCCGGTCAGGATGACCTCCCAGATCGCTCTGTTTCCCCGCACGTAGTCGAGCGCGGCCGCAAATTCGCCGTCGCTGAGCGACGCGGAGCCCGGCCCGATCCGCTCGCGGCGGAAGCAGAACCGGCAATAGACGGCGCAGACCGAAACGAGTTTGATCAGCACCCGGTCGGGATAGCGATGGACGAGCCCCTCGACCGGGCTCTTCACGTCGTCGCCGATCGGATCGTCTGTCTCGGCCGGGTCGCGCTTGAGCTCACGGCCGTCCGGCACGAACTGGCGCGCGATCGGGTCGCCCGGATCGTCCTTGTCGATCAGCTTGGCGAGCGCAGGCGTCAGGCCGACGGCGTAGCGCTCTGCGACCGCCTCGAGTTCGGCGAGTCGCTCGGCGGCGGCGAGGCCGGCCTCGACGAGGGCCGCGGGAGTCGCGAGGCGGCCAGGCTCCGCAGAGGGCGCGGACAGTGCGGCCCAGTCTGCCCGAGACGGATCCGCGGCGCCTGGCGACTGCCGGGCGGCGGGTCGGATCGGCGTGGGCGGTTTCGCGAAAGTCGTCACGGGCGAGGCTCCATATGCGCTGCGTCGCGCCAGTTCAAGCCGCGCCGGTTCTGTCGATTGCGCCGGGCGCCGATGCAGCTATGCTGGTCGCCCCGATTGCTGGGGGCCCATGTACATCGCGACCGTCGCCCGGACGATGCTCGTTCTGCCGGTCGTTTCGATCGTCGCCGGACACGCGCTCGATCCGGCGGCGCCGTGGCTTGAGCTCTTCGGCCGCTGGTTTGTGTTCTGGGGCGTCGGCGTCCGGCTGACGCTCGCCGGGGTCCGGCAATTCTTTCAGCCGGCGTTCACCGCGCGGGAAATCTTCCACATGACGAGCAACGAAGCGCTGCCGCTCGTGCGCGAACTCGGGGTCGCGAACGTCGCGACCGGCGTCGTCGGGCTCCTTTCGCTCGCAGCGTCGAGCTTCACGCTTCCGGCCGCGATCGCCCCCGCCATCTTCTTCGGCGCCGCGGGTTTTCGGCATATGGCGGAGCGCGACCGCTCGCGGAACGAAACTGTCGCCATGGCGAGCGACCTGTTTCTCTTCGTCGCGCTGGCGGTCTTCGTGATCGGAACGACCGCGTAAGGAAAGATTTCGCGGGCGCCCCTGGGCGCGCTCGTGGAAGGGGGCGGCGAGAAGCCGCCCTCCGCGTGACGGCGATGCGGGTGAGGCGCGCTGCGCATTCAATGCAACGCGTTGCCGACTTCGGCGAACACCGTGCTTGCCTGGGTTCCGACGAGCTGGACGGCCGAGATGATCGCGACCGCGATCAGGCTCGCCATCAGCGCATATTCGATCGCCGTCGCGCCGCTGGCGTCCTGGGCGAAACGTCTGAACAGACTCATGTCGGACTCTCCGGAGTTGGCGCCACGAAGGCGCGACGGATTCGGGTCGCGCGCGGCGCGCGTGTCGTCGGGCATGAGAATTCTTGCTCCCGGGGCGTGAAGAAATTATTGCATTGCTGCAATTTGGTGCTTCGTTAATATTACCTCTGATTCCAATGCAAGAATAAAAGTTACGTTACGTCAGACGTCTTTCCGGGAGTCCGCGACAAAATTCATTAGTATGACGTAAGGTAAGGCTAATCGATCAAATTTATACGGTTTATGTTAAGCCGTTACACAAGAGTAGGAGGCATGATCCCATTCGACGCGGCCCGCAATGGGGCTTCGATTGATCCGGCCTATGGAGGGATGATGATGGTCCAGCCGCTTCTTGTTTCCTACGGCGCGGTCAGCGCTGTCGCCACCATCGCCTATCTCGCCTGGGGTTGGGCGCGCGCCCGGGCGGACATGCAATGATCGAACTGCCCCACGCCTTCCTGCCCATGGTTTTCGCCGCGCTGCTGGTCCTGGCCCAGTATCGGCGGATGATCTGAGCGCAGAGCGAAGGATTTGAGCATCGCTCGGGGCGGGCGCGGAGCCCGAACGAGAGAGAGGCCGGCGGCATCGGCGGCCTCTCTTCCCGCGCAAGCTGCTCATTGCGGTTATTCGCCAGCCGGGGCGCGCCGTCGCGGGAAGCGATATCCGGCAGCGACCCCACCAGAGAATCGACGGCGTCGTCGGTCTCAGCGACCGCGTCCGTACCCCCAGCCCGATCTGGTTGTTGCGGCCGTGGTGGCCGAACTCAAGGAGCAATGTCTAACGAACCTGGGTCGCTGAAGGTTGTCCGGGTCGCTGAAGGACCGCGTCCCCTCGATGATGGGGGCGATTTTGGGGTCGCAGCTGAGGCAACGGCTCAGGTCGGGCCAGCTGGGGTCCTCAATTATGCGTAAATCGACGACTCAGCCGCGCGGTAGCGAGGTAAGCGTTGTTGCGGGGCCGCGGGGCCGCGGGCGCGGTCTAACGAAGTGTCCTTGCAAAAGGGATCGGACTCTGTACAAATTGTCATTGTCGACAGAGAGTGAGAATTGGCTTTCGGCGCCAGTCTCACTTCGCGGCCGAGAAGATTGCGGACCGGCGGGGGGAGACGTGACGCCGTTTACAATAGCAACGCCTGGGGTTGACGCAAAGCCGTCGAGCCAAGGGCGCACGAAAGCATTGACGACTTTGGTCCTGGAGGCCCGGGAGCTTTCGGCGGGGTGTCTTTACCGAATTTGGAAGGGTCGGCGCTGAACACGAACAGCGGGTCGGAAGTCAAATTGTTTGTCGCCATCGGCCGCGGGAGTTCCGGTTCAACAATTTCGCTTTGCAGGGAGCTTCCATGTCTTCCACAGAGGCGACGAATGCCTCTCGGCCCATGTGGCCTAGCGGCTCGCCGCGCGCCGACGGCCCGACACCCGAAAGGTCGACGCGAGCTCGCGACGGGTCGGCGCTCTGGTGGGGCGGCGCGGACACCCCCGGGCCGCCTCAGGTCGTCTCCGTGGGAACGGCCGCGTCCGTCGCCGTAGCGGTCGCTCCGATGCGCCCGGGCCACAGCGTGGCGGTCGAATATCGCATCAACCGGGGCCCGATCCGCGAAGCCATCGGACTCGTCGAGCCGCGCGTCCATGGTGCCGGCGCGCGCATCTTTCGAGCGCTGGTGCCAGGGCAACCCGACGGCCTCGTTGAGTTCCTGCCCGTGCTTCGCTTCGCTGGTCAACCGATTTCTCCGCGTCTCTCGGAGTCGGCCGATCCGCCCCACTACCGGGTCGGTTGCGGCGCGAGACCCGTCGAGATCGAGCGCGTTGCGCCCGTTCGCGGGGTCGGCGCCGCCGTCACGCCCAGCTGGGACTGGGACGCAAGGTTCCTCGGATCCTGCACCATCCTTCTGCGCAAGGACGTGATCGGCGTCCTGCCGGATGGGCTGCGGATCGCGTGGCGGTTCGTCGAGGCTCACCTCGCCGGACCGGTCCTCGACGGCGCTTTCCTGCCCGGCTCAGCCGATTGGATGCGCATCCGCCCGGACGGGGTCGGAATCGTCGAGGTGCAGGGGTGCATCGAGACCCGCACAGGGTCGCGGATCTACACCTCGTATGGCGGGGTCGTGGACCTCGGTCCGGATGGCTATGCCCGCGCGATGCACGGCGAATCCGATCCGTTTCCGGCGTTTGTCGGCGCTCCGACCTATGCGACCGACGA
>NZ_JBKQOT010000665.1:0-9067 GCF_052145395.1 Roseiarcus sp. | reverse complement strand
TGATGCCGGCCTTGGCCGCCTGCTCGGCGAGCGGCAAAATCGCGGCTTCGCCCGGATGGCCCATCATGGCGATGCCGTCGGGATGGGCCGCGACCGCCTCGCGCAACTGCTGGGTCATCTTCTCGTTCTGCCAACCGGAGAAGACATAATCGACCTGCGCGCCGGTGTCGGCGGCGGCCTGGCGCGCGCCGTTGTAGACGATGGTGCCGAACGCGTCGCCCTCGGCGCCCCCGACGAAGAAGCGGATGTGGGCCTTGCTGCACCACTTGTCGCGCAGAGCCTGCCCGTCCGCCGCCTGCGCGGCGCCCGCGACGCCGACGCTCATCAGCGCCAGCGCCGTCCACCCTCGAAAAACCGGAACCAAGTTTCGCTTCATGTCGTTCCTCCCGGGTTTCCCGCGGCTTTGCACCGCTCCTTCGCCGGAGCCTTTTTGCGCCGGCGCTGACTCGTCCGCGCCGGCTCAGCCCGGATTGGGGACGGCGCGCGCGCCGCCCCGGCATTGCTTGAGGTAGTCGAGCGCGCGGACCTGGCCGGTCATCTCGAGTTCGTCGCGATAGACGGGGTCGTGCCAGCCCTCAATGTCGATCGTCCCCGAATAGCCCGCGAGCCTCAGCTCGCTGATCACCCGGGTCCAGTCGGTGTCGCCGAAGCCGGGCGTGCGCATCTGGACGAACGGGTATTTGCCGAAAACGCCGTGCTCGCTGACCACGTCCCAGCGCACGGTCGCGTCCTTGCCGTGGACGTGGAAGAATTTCGGCGCCCATTTGCGGATCTGGGGCAGGGGGTCGATGAGATAGACGAGCTGGTGACAGGGCTCCCATTCGAGGCCGAGATTGTCGTTCGGCAGGGCGTCGAACATCAGCTCCCACGCGTCCGGATTGTGGGCGATGTTCCAGTCGCCGGTCGCCCAGTTCCCGTCCATGGCGCAGTTCTCGAACGCGATCCGCACGCCCTTGTCGTCGGCGCGGCGCGAAAGTTCGCTCCACACCCGCTTGAACGCCGGCAGGCTCGCCTCGAGCGGCTGTCCGCGCATCCGCCCGGTGAAGCCGGCGACAGTGCGGGCGCCGAAGAGGTGGGCGTTGTCGATCAGCGCCTCCCAGCCGGCCAGCGTCTGCCGGTCGAGCTCGTCGCTTTCGAGCGGGTTGCCGAACATGCCGAGCGTATCGATCGTGACGTCGGCGTCGCCGATCGCCTCTCTGAGCTGACCCGCAAGGCGCGGCAGATCCTTGTTCATCGTCTGCCAGAAGAACGGCTCGATGCTCTCGAAGCCATGCCTGACGATGGCGCGCACGTAACCCGCGGGATCGGGGGCGTTGGCCCGGATCATGGTGCCGATGCGGATGTCGAGCAGGTCTCTCATGGGTGTCCTATTCAAATGAGGATGTCGACGCGCCGGCCCGACTCGGCGCTGGCGATTGCGCCGAAAACCATGGCCAGCGAGCGGATGTTGTCGCGCCCGACCGTTTCGGGCTCAGCGCCCGCGCGCACGGCCGCGACGAAGTCGGCGACCACGCCGAAGTGGCCGCCAATGCGGTCCTCCGGCAAAAGCGGCGGCGGTTCGAGCGCCTCGACCGCATCGAACAGCCCGGAACGCGCGCCCGGCCGGGGGACTTCGATCCGTATGTCGTCGGCGCCGTCCCAGGTCAGCGTCCCGTCTACGCCGACGAAGCGCCACGCGCATTCCCACGAGGTGCCCAAGCCCGCCGCGCACCAGGAGCCGCGGTAGGTGAACATGGCCCCGTTATCGAGTTCGAAGACCGCGGCCGCCGAGGAGCCGTGCCGGTACCAGGACGAGGGCGGATTCCATTCGCGACAGTAGACGTTGAGGCCGTCGAGGCCGGTCATGGCGCGCAGCGCGTCGAAACCGTGGATCGCCATGTCGAGCAGCAGCACGTGGTCCATCGCCTCGCGGAACCCGCCGAAATGCGGCGCGAGGAAGAAGTCGGCATGGGCGCTCGTCACCTCGCCGATCGCACCCGCGCGGAGAGTTCTGGCGATCCGCCTGACGCCGCCGTGATAACGGCGGTTCTGCACCACGGCGTGGATGCGCCCGGCCGCCTTGGCGCGGGCGATCAGGTCGCGCGCCTCGGGAAGCGTCTCGGCCATCGGCTTTTCGCTCAGCACGTGGCAGCCGGCCGCAAGCCCGGCGGAGACCACTTCGTGGCGCGCCTGCGGCACGACCACGTCGAAGATGAGGTCGGGGCGGGTTTCTGCGAGGAGCGTGTGGACGTCGCGCGCGATTACGGCGTCGGCGAGCGCGAACTCGGCGGCGCGCGCCTTGGCCCTCTCCGGCTCGATGTCGGCGAGACCGACAATCTGCAACTGAGCAATTTTGCCAGCCGCCTCGAGCCAAGCTTTGCTCATTGCGCCACAGCCGACAAGGGCAGCCCTCAGCTCCATGGGGTCTCCCGGACTGACGTTTCACTATCCCTCGGCCCCGGCGTTCCGGGCCGTAAACGTTTACGAGACTACCGTCGATCGTCTGCCTTGTCAAGCGCGCCTACGCGCCCGTAAGACCGGGGGCTTGGGCGGACGCCCCCTCTCCCTCAGGGAGAGGGAAGCCGCGAAGCGGCAGGGTGTGGGTAAGACGGCGCGACCCTTTCTCGTCACGCGTGAGGAGTTTCGAATGTGATCGGAATCCGCGAACTCGCCCGTCATCTCGGCCTGTCGATCGGGACGGTGTCCCGTGCGCTGAACGATCGCGGCGACGTCAACCACGAGACCCGCCAGCGCGTGCTGGAGGCGGCGGCTGAGCTCGGCTATTCGCCCAATCAGTCCGGTCGCAGCCTCAGGCGCGGGCGAACCGACCTCATCGCGATGATCGTGCCGTCGGGCGCCGACGACACTTTGATCAACACGGTCTTTCTCTCGGTGCTCAACGGGCTCAAGCGCCGGCTCCGCACGCATGGACTCGATCTCGCGGTGTTCGTCGAGGACGGACGCGAGGACCGCCTCGCCGCCCTGAGGCGCGTGACCGAGCGCGGCGTCGCCGACGCGCTGATCATCGCCGACACCGAGAGCGTGGACCCGCGGGTCGATTATCTTTTGCAGCTCAGGAAGCCGTTCGTGACCTTCGGCCGCACCAAGGCGTCGGCGCGGCACGCCTGGGTGGATCCCGATTTCGACATGGGCGTCGAGGGCGCGGTCGCCCATCTCGCCGCGCTCGGACACCGCAAAATCGGGCTCGTGCTGCCGGACCGGCCGATGCACTACCTCGCCCTGGTCGAGGCCGGCTACAAGCGCGCCCTTTCCGCCCACGGTCTCCCGGTCGAAAAAGGTCTTCATCTGCGCCCGGCGGCCGGGGAGCGCGGCGGTCTCGAGGCGGCGGACGCGCTGTTGTCCGCGGAGCGCGCGCCGACGGCCGTGCTCGTCACCGATTCGATGCACGCGGTGGCGCTCTATCGCCGGCTCGGGGAACGCGGCCTGCGGCCCGGGCGCGACCTCTCGGTGCTGGCGCTGTTGCCGGAGGCGCGGGCGCAATATCTCATTCCGACCCTGACCACCGTGCAGACCGATTGGACCGCGATCGGCGAAAAGCTCGCCGACGCGGCGCAGGCGGAACTGGCGTTCGCCGCAGGAGACACGAGCGCCGACGGCGCCGCCCCGACGCGCGTGCAGTCGCTCGCCCCGGTGGCGCTGAAGCCGGGCGAAAGCGTGAGCCGGGCCGAGGATTTGGAGCACGCCGCGGCGCGGGGGCGGTGACGGGTCGCATGGGCGATCGGACCGTCGCGTCATCGCGAGGACCCCCGGACTTTGATCCGGGGGGACGTGGCGATCCAGAGTCCGTAGGGCGCCCGACTTTCCCCGGATCACTTCGCTTACTCCCGCAATGACGACGTTAGCGCCGTCAGCCGATGTTGACCGAGCTTCCGCCGCTCGCCTGCCCGACCTTGTTGGCATTCCCGGTCACAGTCGCGGTCTGCGACGACACCGTCGCGCCGCTTGTCTTGAGCAACGCTTCGAGCGCCTTGGCGGCGTCGGGGTCGGCCTTGAGGGCCTTGGTGAGCGCCGCCTGCAACGCTTGCGCATTGGCCGAATCCTTCGGGTCGCGCTCGGCGTCGCCGACCGCCTCCGCGCCGGCGGGGCTGGCGAGCTTCCCCTTGATCCAGTGCCAGATGGACTCGCTCCCTTCCGAGGCGGCGTCCGCCCCGAGATTCTTGGCGAAGTCGAGAAGGTAGGGCGTGACGAACGCAACGGCTTCGGCGGCGAGGGTGGCGGGGTCCATGGGTCGGTCCTTTCTCAAGGTCAGGATTTGGTATCGGGGGCTTCCTGCGAGTCCTGCAGCTTCTGGAAAGCCTCGGCAACCGGCGCGAGCAGGTCCGCGTCGGGCTCGACGCCGAGGCTCTCCGAGAGTTCGACGTACTGGCTCGCCATGACAGCCATCCGCTGCCCATGGGCGGCAGGCAGCCTGAGGAAGAATGGCGCGAAGATCGCGACCGCCTCCTGCGCGGCGGCAAGGGCCTCCTCGCGCCGGCCGAGGGCGCTCAAATATAGGCCGAGATTGTTGAGCGAGGAGGCGAGGTCGGGGAGGAAGGCGTCGGGTCGCGCGGCGACGAGGCGGCGGCGGATATCGACCGCCTCCTGGGCGGCGGCGAGCGCGTCCTCGCGCCGCCCGAGCGCGCTCAGGCGATTGCCGAGATTGGTGAGCGACATGGCGAGGTCGGGCAGGAAGGCGTTCGGGCGCGCGGCGCCGCGGCGGCGGCCGATCTCGACCGCCTGCTGCGCGGCGGCGAGGGCCTCGTCGCGCCGGCCAACCTCGCTCAACAATGCGCCGAGATTGTTGAGCGAGGCGGCGAGGTTGGGCAGGAAGGCGTCGGGCTGCGCGGCGGCGAGGCCGCGGTAGATGTTCGTCGCTTCTTCAGCGGCTGGCTGGGCGTCCTCGCGGCGGCCGAGGTCGTTCAAAGTTGCGATGAGATTGTTGAGCGAGGCGGCGAGGTCGGGCAGGAAGGCGTCGGGTTGCGCGGCGGCGAGGCGGCGACAGATGTCGGTAGCCTCGTGGACGGCGGCGAGGGCGTCCTCGCGCCGGCCTAGCACGCTCAATACATACGCGAGATTATTGAGCGATCCGGCGAGGTCGCGCTGGAAGGCGTCGGGCTGCGCGGCGGCGAGGCGGCGATAGATGTCGGCAGCCTCCAGGGCGGCGGCGAGGGCGTCCTCACGCCGGCCAAGGTCGCTCAAGCGATTGCCAAGATTGTTGAGCGATAGGGCGAGCTCGGGCAGGGAGGCGTCGGGGCGCGTGGCGGCGAGGCGGCGATAGATTTCGGTCGCTTCTTCAGCGGCGGCGAGCGCGTCCTCGCGCCGGCCGAGCGCGCTCAGGCGACCGCCGAGATTGTTGAGCGAGGAGGCGAGGTTGGGGAGGAAGGCGTCGGGGCGCGCGGCGGCGAGGCGGCGGTAGATTTCCGTCGCCTCCTGGGCTGTGGCCAGCGCCTCCTCGCGCCGGCCGAGCTCGCTCAAGCGATTACCGAGATTGCTGAGCGAGGCGGCGAGGTCGGGCAGGAAGGTGCCCTGACGCGCGGCGGCGAGGCGGCGATAGATTACCGTCGCCTCCTCAGACTCAGCGTCGGTCAGCGCCTCCTCGCGGCGGTTGGGCGAACCTAAGGCGCTTAACGCGCTGCTGAGATTGTTGAGTGCTACGGCGAGCTCAGGCAGGAACGTGTCCGGTCGCTCAGCCGCAAGGCG
The DNA here is from genome assembly GCF_052145395.1 of Roseiarcus sp. Classification (NCBI taxonomy): domain Bacteria; kingdom Pseudomonadati; phylum Pseudomonadota; class Alphaproteobacteria; order Hyphomicrobiales; family Roseiarcaceae; genus Roseiarcus; species Roseiarcus sp. Next base: position 3,388 of record NZ_JBKQOT010000665.1, on the reverse strand, counting down.
TCGTCGAATTTCGACTTCCTTAGCTAATTGGCGAGCCGTTTCTTCAGGTCCTATAGAATCATTGTTAGAGAATTCTGTAACTTTCGCGGTCATTGTGAGGGATCTTCTCGGGTGGCTACTTTTCCCATACTGTAGCGATTGATAAAACCTAAACTTCTTATCTCAATCAGGTAATTCATACTCATGAGTTCTAGTGGCGGAATTCGGTGACAATTCGTCAACAGAAATAACAATCCTACCAAGTTCATCAGCCAGTATCCTGAGGGGTATCGAATTCAGGTCGAAGCTAGCACCTTCTCGTTGAAATAGGAATTTAGCCTCCGGCTTCCTAATATATTCAGCGAAGTCGACAATATGTTCGGAATCTAATGAAGTCCCGTGGATAATTTCTGACGGTACATTGAGTGCGAATTGACGAGTTCGACGTCCAAGTGATGTTTCTATCGGTACTGATCCAGGCAATTCAATCGCAATTATACTGTAAAAATGATCAGACAAGCTTTGTAATTCAACCAAATCGGAGCGCAACGTTACTGCGATCTGTATAATAGATGTGAGGTCGTCGTCGCGTCTCTTTGCGAGTGATTCTATCCAGACAATACCGTCTCTTAGACCAGAAGGAGCGAAGTCCTGCACCGCGCGGACAAGAGTTTCACTTACTTTAGACAGTCTGAGCTGGGCTGCCGCATGAATTCTTTCCTCAGGTGCAAGACCTGCTTGACGGATGGCCCCCTCATCGCCAAACCAAACCAAGATTGCGGCTTCACCGACGATGTCTGGTAGTATCGGCGCTATCCCGTCGGATATGTCTTGTGGCGGAAGAGCGTCGCAAAGCGCCTCTATTATCCCATCAAGTGGTGCGCTCGAATTCATTGCTTTGAGCTCGTCACTTGCGAGTCCGGGCGCTTCCTCGCGGGTCAGCCCTTGCGCTAACGTGACGATCACGGACATGTGGCGGACGAAAGCACCAGGGAAGGTGTGTTGTTCGTCGATCCCGCGCGACGCGCCGATCCGACCAATACGTTCAAGTTCATTGCGCGCCACCGAAAGCGCAAGATTGGCGCGGCTGAGCTCCAACGCTCCACTCACTCCTTTGTTTCCCGCCGCGAGCCCCGCCATCATTAGATAGAGCGGATCGCCCGCCCATTTGCGGTCGGCGAGCAGCCGGTCGAATTCCGGATCGGCGCCTATTGGCGGCGCCTGCAGCGTCGCGTTCGCGCGCTTGAGCAACGCCCCGAATACCTGCCGCCGGAATTCCAGGTCGTCGAGCGCCGGAAGCTCGACCGGCTCCTTCGGATCGAGCAATGCGATCGCGGCGCGCGAATCGTCGTTGTCGCCTTGGCCGAAGATGGTCGCGAGCCAGCCGATTCCGCGGTTGGCTTGCCGTTCGAGCAGCAGCAGCCGCAATTTCGGACGCTCTTCCAGCGAGGCGTCCACGAGTTCGCGAATCCACGCGCGAAGCTGCTCCGCCCGGCTGGCGGCGTAATCGAGGATGACGAGAACCGGCTTATCCCAGCGCCATTGCTCGACGCCGTGCTGTTCGCGAAACCGGTCGAGCTCGTCCGCTGTCGCGAAGCCCGCAAGCCAGCCCTCCTTCACGATCTCGCGCGCAAGCTCCAGCGCCAGCCGCGTCTTGCCCCGCCCGCCCGCGCCGACGAGGACGCGAACCGAGACCGGAGCTTCGCCCGTGAGCCAAGTGCGGAGATCGGCCATTGCGACCTCTCGGCCGATCAGCGGGACGACGTCGGCGCGATAGGCGCTGAGCAGCGCGGCCTCGGAATTGTCCCTCGCCGCAAGTTTTGTCCGCCGCTCGTATTGGGTGAGGCGAAGATAGGGCTGGGGCCCAATGGCCACGTTCACGCCGCTGCCGCTCGCCTGAACGACAATGTTGTCGTTGCCGAAGACGCTTGCGCTTTGGGCCGGCGAATTCATCGGGCGCTCCGGGAGGGCGCAAATATTACGCCAGATTGAGCCACCATGCTATCAGCGTCAATCTGCGAAAGCGTCTCCCGCCCTGTCGAGGCTCGTTTCTCAGCTTGAAATTCGAGGGCTCTCCTTAAGCGCGCTCGCGGCGGACCCCGTCACGTGCTATGCCGAGCGGTTAGCAGGAAAGACACTTGAATGTCAGAACGGCGAGAGCTCTACCGCAGCCCGAACGGCGATACCTGGTTTCTGGGCCGGGAGCCCGAAAACGGCCACGCGTTCATCATCCACCAACCCAACGCTCCTTCCGGGGGCCGTAAGTCACACATCGAATTAGGTGACTTCCTCAGGCAGGGGACGGGGCCCGAACATCAGGCTCTGTTGCGGCTGATCGGAACGCTCGTCGACGTTCCCCCCTTCGCCGAGCAGGCCGAACCTAAAGGCGAATAACGTACCGCGGACGGGATCGGGGCCGCGCGCGAAGGCCGCACGGGCGACGGGCGCGGCGATGACAATACGGCGCGGATCTGGGATGTCAGCGCGATTCAAAGAGGCAACCTGCCCCAGATCGCCCGCGCTTGGCTGCCCGATCACGACCTGACCGGCGTCGAAAGGGACTACGGCCTGACCAACTTCGACCCGATCTGCGACGGCGACCCGCCTCTGCCCGATCCTCCGCTGCAATGGCCGCGGGCGCCGCGGCGTCGCCCGTTGGCGTTGAAGCAAACGCTTCCTGGAAATCAGAAATTGTGGTAGGGTTTGAATCGCGCGGGTCAGACCGGATCGGCAATCCGCGACGGCGCCGACGCGAGGCTCGCTTGGCGACGGGCAGTATTACTTATGAGATAAGTATGAAAAATGAGAAAAGTGACAGATTTGGTGCCCAAGCGATTGAAATCGTGGGATGGCTGCCAGAACTGTAGCGGGCCGACGAGGACGCAAATGCGCGGACAAGATGGCGGGCCCCCGCAGAAAGCAAATCCGGCATCACGAGCCGCGATTGGGCGTCGAAGGACGCCCGCCTGCCGACGGGGCTATTGCAGCGTGGCGATCCAAGAAGACGTCGGGCGTCCTGCGTTCCGCGGATCGCCATCCCCGGCTCGACCGCGGGCTTGACTTGGGGTCGCGCGCGATGACGTTTTTTCAACCCGACATCGCAAAGCTGTCGTCAGGCGGTGATGCGCTCCTCGGCGGGCGACGGCTCGCGCAGAACGTAGCCGCGTCCCCAGACCGTCTCGATGTAGTTGCGGCCGTTGGAGGCCATCGCCAGCTTCTTGCGCAGCTTGCAGATGAAGACGTCGATGATCTTGAGCTCGGGCTCGTCCATGCCGCCATAGAGATGATTGAGGAACATCTCTTTGGTCAGCGTCGTGCCTTTGCGCAGACTGAGGAGCTCCAGCATCTGGTACTCCTTGCCGGTCAGGTGCACGCGGGCGCCGTTGACCTCCACCGTCTTGGTATCGAG
>NZ_JBKQOT010000664.1:0-2689 GCF_052145395.1 Roseiarcus sp. | reverse complement strand
CTTGAAATAGCGACGAGCCCTTGATTCTTGAAGGACAAGGGCAGTCGAGGATGGCGGGACGGGGCTTCGCGTGCTCAACCTCAGGGGCGAGACGGTCGACACTGAGAGCGCAATCGGCAAGCTCTAGTCCATCTCAGACTAGCACCGCCACGCTCGGGAACGGCGACAGATCCGGGTTCCAGACGACGGGAATGATCGCGCCTGTGATGAGGTTCCAGTCCTGGTTGAGATGGATCGGCACCACCGGCTCGAATGCGAGGATGTTCTGCGTGCCCTTGTTCGGCCCGACGTCGAAGTTGGTGTAGTTCACGAACTGCAGGACAGTGAGATTGCCGATCGGATTCTCCGACTCCTTAGCGATATCCGACTCGTTGGCCTTGGAACTGATCGTGGTCGAGAACGCGGAGATCGCACAGAAGGTGGGCCTCGGCAAGTGGCCGGAAATGGCGCCCTACCTCGACCGGCTGAAAGATCTTCTCGACAGCCAACGGGGCGTCGCCACGGCGCTCGAAGCCGCGGACGGCCTTGTGGCGGGAACGATGGACTGGCCGCATCGCGATGCATTCGGCCGCTTCCTGGCCGCATCCGCGCTCCGGCGCAGAATTCCTATCGTTTCCGCCGACACAGCCTTCGATGCGCTGCTGACGCGCATCTGGTGAGACGCATCTTCCCCGGCGCAATCGAGCCGGAAGACACCTCGAAAGGCCGCGCGCGGGAACGAACGCGCGCGGCCTTGCGCCGCTCAGGCCTGGAACAGCTCTCCGAACTGCTCCCAGCTCTCGCCATTGAACGAGGCGAGCGCCTCCTGACGGATCGGGCTGAAATTGTCGGGGGAGGTGTTGATCTTGATGCCCGGCAGCGACATCGGCAATTCGAGGTCCTTCAGGTTCGCCGCCTGCTTCATGACGTTCTCGCGCGACAGGTCATTGCCACACTGTTTGAGCACCTGGATCATTGTCGCCGCTGCGCCGAAGCCAAACACGGCGTTCGAGTCGATCAAGTCCTTGGGCGACATGTATTCGGCGATGAACGCCGCATATTGCTTGAACCCGGGGTCGTCCTTCCAGCGGGCGTCGGTCGGATCCTTGCCGTAAACCGCGGTGATCACGCCCTTCGATTTGTCGAGGCCCGCCGGCTTCATCACGGAGGCGATAGACTGCGAGACGTCGGTCACGTAGCGGGCGGGACTCCAGCCAATGTCGAAGGCCTTGCGGATCGCTTGGGCGGCGAATTTGGGCGTGGCGGCGAGGAGAAACACGTCGGCGCCCGAGCCCTGAAGCGTGACGACTTGCGAGTCGACCGTCGGCTCGGACGTTTCGTATGACGCTTCCTTGATCACCATGCCCGAATGGTTTGCGCCAAGACCGTCCTTCAGCCCGATCAGATAGTCCTTGCCGAAGCCGTCGTTCTGATAAAGTAAGCCGATCTTCGCGGCGGGCTTGGTTTGCAGGATGTGCTGGGCGAAGATATTCGCCTCGGTCTGGTAATTCGGTTGCCAGCCCATCGTCCACGGGAACTGCTTGGGGTCGCTGAACGTGGCCGCGCCGGTCGCGACAAATAATTGCGGCACTTTGTTGTCGCTGCAATATTGCCGGATCGCCAGATTCGACGGGGTGCCGAGCGTGTTGAAGAGGAATGCGACCTGCTCCTGTTCGACGAGGCGGCGCACCTGCTCGACCGTCTTCGGCGGGCTGTAGCCGTCGTCGAGGCTGATGAGGTTGATCTTGCGGCCGTTGATCCCGCCCTGCTCGTTGATCATCTTGAAGTACGCGGTCTCCGCCCGACCGATCACGCCATAGGCGGAGGCCGGGCCGCTGTAGGGCATGGTCTGGCCGATCTTGATCTCCGTGTCGGTGACCCCAGGCGCGTTCTCGGCGCGGGCGGCAGAGGCGCTCGCCGCGAACGCCGCAGCCGCCGCGCTCGATTGCAGGAATGAACGTCGAGTGAACATGAGCGATCCTCCTTTTATTCGTTCGCGGCGGCTTCGGCCCGCCGCAGCCTTCAACTTGTGCGCGTCGGCGAAGAAAACAACCCCGGCGAGCCGTAATTCGCTGCAGCGCGTAGCACGCCGGCGACCCCGGTCGGCATGCCGGCCATGGCCAGGATCAGCAGCACGCTGAGGCGTTTGTTTGCGTCCGAGCTGACGGGCGCCAGCGCCGAGATCACGCCGATGCGCCAATTGAAGATCGATGCGGCGGCGCAGGCGGTCGCCCTGGCCGAGACGGCTCGGAGCCGGTTCCTGCGCGAGGGCAAGGGCGATGTCGCCGATCTTGTGGCGGTTCAGCGCAATGCGGACGCCGCGGTCCGGCGCATTGGCCTGCCACCCGACAAGCCGGCGGCGCCCGCCACAGGTGTGAGCGCGCCGGACATGGCAAGGCCATCGCGCATCCCGACCATCGCCGAGGTGACAGCGGAGCAGGTTCGCCGCGCTGTCGCGCCTGCCATCGAGGCCGCCGCGCCCGCGTTGGGGCCGGGGCCCGATTTGACTGGACTGAGCGATGATGAGCTAGCAGCCCGTTGACGAAGTCTGGAAGTTCGGATTCCCTGCGGTTAGGGCGCTTCGGCAGGATGAATCGGCGATGGCGATGGGGCGGTCGGAGGGGGTTCAGGACGACTTGATGGCGACGTGGGCGGAGATGCCGGGCTCGCCGGGACACGCGTTCTACGACCGGCTGCAGGCGCTGCTGCG
>NZ_JBKQOT010000663.1:0-3169 GCF_052145395.1 Roseiarcus sp. | reverse complement strand
GACGACCTGAAAGAAGACCTGCGCGGGCGGCCAATCGATCTCGTCAGGGCAGGGGAGAGTTTTGCCCTCCATACTCGCCCCGCCCTAGAACCGGCGGTCCGAGTCGCCTTCGACATCCCGGCCGACGCAAAGGAGCTCACCAAGCTGGAGGCCGGGATGCTGATGGCGGTCGCCATGTTCCAGCGGGTGACGCGCGGAGAAATCTCGGAAATGTTTGGGCGCGAAATCTCGCGCGACCTGATCGCTGCGCTGCGCGAGGAATGCCTGATCGCCGCCGGACCCCGCAGCCCGAAACTCGGGGCGCCTTACGCCTACGTCACGACGGAGAAGTTCCTGATCGAGTTCGGGTTCGAGTCGCTGCGCGATCTGCCGGACCTTGAGGCGCTGAAGGACGCGGGGTTGATGCCGGGCGGCGGTCAGCCTGGCGACAGAGACGGGGAAACGGAGGCGGAGGAAGGCGCCGACCGTTCACTGCTACCTCAGGTTTCGCGAGATCACGTATTGTAGAGCACGACCTTGCGAAGGTTGGGTTCGAGGGTTCGAAATCAACGGCTTATGCGAGATGGAACCGTTGACCAAGTTTTGAATCCACCCATAGCTACCGTCATGGCGGGCGGGCGGAAGGGATCGGGCAGCTCTGCGCGCGGGCACTCAGTGCCCGGGTGACCCTCCGCGGGCCGCTTGGCGGTGATGTGAATTCGTCGGAGCTTGCCAGGGCCCACTTAGTCCAGCACACGAGCTCGGTTTTTATTAGCGTGTCAATTCGATGAGGCGTTCGATGCAACGAGGATGTCTCGGGCGCGGTCGACTGGGCGAAGGCCCGGCGTCCCAATCTCGCGCTCAAGCGCGTCAATGTCGATTTTCCGGTATGGGTGATCGAAGCGCTCGACCGCGAGGCGAGCCGCTCGGCGTGACCCGGCAGGCGGTGATGAAGCTCTGGATCGCTGAGTGGCTAGAAAGGGCGACGCGAGCGCGGTCGCGCCCGGACGCCCGCAGAATTAGAGTTGTGTAAGATCGTTGGGCAGCTTACTTGGCTGCAACGCGAGGAGCGCGGGATGGCTTCAGAATTCGAAGATGAGCTGATCTCGTTCGATGCGCGGCTGGAAAAGGCGCAGAAGGCGGCAGAGGGACTGGTCAGCGGGCTTAAGCGGGTGCGCCGCGCTGCAAGGGTCGGACACATGGGCGACATTGCCAGGGGCCTGGGCGCACTCGACGATTGGCTTGCAGACGCCCAAGCGGCGGCGCGCGACCTTTCCGGCGCATGGCGTTTCGATGGGTCGGCCTATATGGCCGACGGCCGCTTTCTCGTGGACCTCCAGGCAGCGGCCGCCGAACAGAGACTGGAGATGTTCGAACGGGACGGACGCATCTATTGCTTTCCGTTGCTTTTGCGCATCGACGCAAACCAGTCCGCCGTGCGCGTCGGCCGGAAGATCGAGCGCCGGGTTCGGCCGAGCGAGCTCGTCCGACTCTTAGCGAAGGCGCAGAAAGCGCCTCAGCGTTTCCGGGAGCCGGCGTTTCTCGACCTCGTCTGGCGCGCCTATCGGCGGCTTGTCGGGCGCGAGTGGAACAGGACCGATCCGGGCCGGGTGGTCGCGCTGAATGAAATTCACGACACCCTTACGCTGCTGCCGGGCGCCGACTATCCGCAAGAGGAATTCGCCCGCGACCTCTTGCTTCTGGACCGCCAACCGGATCTCCGCACACGCAGCGGAGAGCGTTTCGAGTTCCCCCGCGGGACCACCACAAAGGGCGTCAAGCCGTTGATCGTCTACGACGAAAAGGGAGCCGAGCGGGTCTATTACGGCATCCGGTTCGTGCCGGGAGCGTGAAAAAATGTCCGTCAACGCGATATCGCTGAACGCACCAGCAACGCCATCGATCTTGTCCCGCGCGGGCGAGGGCGAAATCGGGGTCACGGCGGAAGCGTGGCTCGAGCTCATCGACCGCGAATATCTCCGCGAATTCGTGTCCGGCGGCGGCAGCGCGGTGAAGTTTGTCGAAGCCGGCGCCGGACAGCTCGACGAGATCCAGGCGCGGCTGGCTGCACTTGCGGAGCAACACGGACTGGCGTCCTGCCGGATCGATGCGTCCCGAACCAAGATCCACATGATCCAGGACGTCTTCTTCGCCGTCTCGCGGAGCCTCGACTGGCCGGCGATGGCCCAGGGCTTCGTTGAGGCTCTGGTGACCAAGCAGAGCTATGGGTGGCCGCGCGTGGGCGGCAGCGTCACGTTCCAGGATGTGGCGGTCTACAATGAGATCGATGTCCGGTTGTTCCGCCGCGATCTGAACCGCTGGCTGACGGATGATATCATGCGCGACCGTTCGATGAGCCAGGACTTTCGGATCGCCATGGCGACGCTGTCCCGGACACGGCTCGAGCCCGACGAGACGGACGTCGGCGTCACCGCCCCGGTGCTCGAATGGCTGCGCGGTGAGTTGCGGGCCATCGGCACCCTCCGCGAGACCTACATTACGGCCAAAATCACCCGGCACAATGGACGCGCGATGCTGCGTTCGCTGTGCCGGTGGCTCAGGCTTTGCGGGCGCAAGGGGATTTGCGTCATGCTCGACATCCGCCAGGTCCTTCGGACCGGGACCGCTCTCGCCGAGGGCCTGCGGTACACGCCGGCCGCGGTGATCGACGCCTTCGAGGTGTTGCGCCAGCTCATCGACGACGCCGAGACATTCGAGGGCCTGCTGGTTGTCGTGCTGGCGGACGAGGCTCTGACCGGTCTTGACCCCAAGCGATCGCTCAACGCCTATGACGCGCTGAAGATGCGGGTATGGGACGACGTCCGCGCAACGGGCAGGGACAATCCGCTCGCGACCCTCGTCCGGTTGCATTCTGGCGCACATGAGACGATCGACGCCTCATGACGAGCTGCCATGCGCCGATAGAAATGCGCGGAGCGATCGAAGCGCTGCGGGCTGGGGTTCCCAACCGGGCGGCCATTCGCCTGCTGGGGGAACGCGATGGGGCTCTGGTCAAGCCCTTTCTGGATTCACTTGAGCGCTGCGCTCAGAGTCTCGACGATGGCCGCCAGGTCGAGGGAACGCTCGTCTGGGGCGGTTTCGGCGCGGGGAAGTCGCATTTGCTCGGGGCAATGCGCGAGCTTGCGCTGGAACGGAATTTCGTCGTCAGCCTCGTGCCGGTCAGCAAGGA
>NZ_JBKQOT010000662.1:0-11691 GCF_052145395.1 Roseiarcus sp. | reverse complement strand
GACCCCGCGAGGCCGGTCAACCAATTTCAGGTCAGGCTCTTAGCAGTTGGCGACATTGACCAATTTGATGCTCGTCAAACCGCCGCGGCCCGGAGAGCGGTATTTGTATTTTTGTATTATAATTGCTGTGGACGACGCCGACGGCTTCGCTTTTGGCTGAGGGCTGGATATGTTGGGCTGAACTCTGCCGCGAGAGCGATCGAACGATGGGGGAAGCGCGAGCGCAGGCGATCCGTCCGCCAGAGCCAGCGGGGGCCCGATGATCCGGCGCCGCTGCAACAACGAAAAATCCGGAGCGCGCATGTTCACGTTGGGACTTGATTTCGGCGCCAACTCGGTCCGGGCGCTGCAGGCGGCGATGACGAGCGCGAAGCCGATCCATTACGAGCCGGACGAGGCGAGCGTGAAGGCCGACGATCGCCTCTACCGACTTTACCGCGAGGTCTCCGACAGCTTTCGCGGCGTGACCAAGTCCGCCGACCTCTCGCGGGTCATGAAAGACCTGATCGACATCAAATACGCTCAGCGCGCGACCGCCTGAAGCAAGACCGACGAAAGGCGTCCCATGATCAATCTCGCCAACCCCGAAATCTGGCTGGTCTGCGGTTCGCAGCATCTCTATGGGCCGGGACCGCTGCAGAAGGTCGCCGACGACGCGCGCGACATTGCCGGCGCGCTCGACGAGTCGCCGAAGCTGTCGCTCAAGGTCGTGTTCAAGGCGCTCATGACCACGCCGGACGAGATCGCCAGGCTCTGCTTCGAGGCGAACGCCGACGACAATTGCGCCGGGCTGATCCTCTGGATGCACACGTTCTCGCCCTCGAAAATGTGGATCCGCGGCTTGAACGTTCTGCAGAAGCCGTTCCTCCATCTGCACACGCAGTCCAACCTGGAGCTGCCCTGGTCGACGATCGACATGGACTTCATGAACCTCAACCAGTCGGCGCATGGCGACCGCGAGGCCGGGTTCATCCACACCCGCATGCGGCTCGCGCGCAAGGTCGTCGTCGGCCACTGGTCCGACCCCGAGGTCCACGACCGAATCGGCGCCTGGATGCGCGCTGCCCGCGCGTGGCATGACTGGCAGGGCGCGCGGTTCTGCCGCTTCGGCGACAATATGCGCCAGGTCGCGGTGACCGAGGGCGACAAGGTCGCGGCGGAAATGAAGTTTGGCTTCGCGACCAACGGCTATGGGGTCGGCGACCTCGTCAAGGCGGTCGGCGCCGTCTCGGACGCCGAGGCGAAGTCGCTCGCCGCCGAATACGAAGAGCTTTACGACGTCGCGCCCGTGCTGCGCCGCAGCGGCGAAAGGCATGAATCGCTCGTCTACGGCGCGCGGCTCGAACTCGGCCTGCGCAGTTTCCTAGGCAAGGGCGGGTTCAAGGGCTTCACCACCACGTTCGAGGACCTTACGGGCTTAAAACAGCTTCCGGGACTCGCTCCGCAGCGGCTCATGGCCGACGGCTTCGGTTTCGGCGCCGAGGGCGACTGGAAGACCGCGGCGCTGTTGCGCGCGATGAAGGTCATGGCCGAAGGGCTGCCCGGCGGAACCTCCTTCATGGAGGACTACACCTACCATTTGCCGCCTGACGGCCATCTGGTTCTCGGTGCGCACATGCTGGAGGTCTGTCCGTCGATCGCCGAGGGGAAGCCCTCGCTCGAGATCCACCCGCTGTCGATCGGCGGCCGGGAGGATCCGGTCCGCCTGGTGTTCAACGCGCCCGCCGGACCGGCGCTCAACGCCACCCTGCTCGATCTCGGGTCGCGCTTCCGCCTGCTCGTCAACGAGGTGACGGCGGTCAACCACCCCGTTCTGCCCAAGCTGCCGGTCGCCCGCGCCGTGTGGGAGTGCAAGCCCGACTTCAAGACGGCCTGCGGCGCCTGGATTCTGGCTGGCGGGGCGCACCACACCGGCTTCAGCTACGCGGTGACGGCCGAAATGCTCGAGGATTTCGCCACGATCGCGGGCATCGAGTTCGCGCGGATCGGAGACGGGAGCGAGCTTCCCGCGTTCAAGCAGGACCTTCGCAACAACGAGGTCTACTATCTTCTGGCCCAGGGCTTCCGGGTCTGAGCGGCGGAACGGCGATGTCGAACTTCACCGAGCTCAAGCGCGAAGCCTACGAGGCCAACGTCGCTTTGCCCCGGCACGGCCTCATCAACCTCACCTTCGGCAACGCCAGCGCCATCGACCGCGCCAAAGGCGCCTTCGCGATCAAGCCGAGCGGGGTCGACTACGCCGCCCTCACGCCCGACGACATGGTGGTCGTCGATCTCGACGGGCGGACGGTCGAAGGAACCCTAAGACCGTCGTCCGACACGTCGACCCATCGCCGGCTGTTCCTCGCCTTCGAGCGCATTGGCGGCGTCGTGCACACGCACTCGTCGCACGCCACCGCCTTCGCCCAGGCCGGGCGCCCGATCCCGATCTTCGGCACCACCCACGCCGACTATTTTGACGGCGAGGTCCCGGTCACCCGCAAGATGACGCCGGCCGAAATCGCCGGCGCCTACGAATGGGAGACCGGAAACGTGATTGTCGAGCGTTTCGACGGCCTCGATCCGGCCGATTTCCCCGGCGTCCTGGTCAATCGCCACGCGCCGTTCGCCTGGGGCCCGACGGTCGCCAAGGCGGTCGAGACGGCGGTCGCGATGGAGTGCGTCGCCGAGATGGCGCTGATGTCGCTGGCGCTATCCCCCAACCTCGGGCCGATCGAGCCCGAACTGCTGGCGAAGCACTTCAAACGCAAGCACGGCGCCGCCGCCTACTATGGACAGGCGCCCGCAGGCTGAGCAGACTCCACATCCGACCTATCGACCGGAGGGGCGGCGTCTCGACGCCCAGGCGCGCGAGACGCGCGCCCTCCATTGGAGCGCGGGGCAGGTCTCGCGGCCCTTCGCTGGTCTACACGCGGAAACCGCTTACGATGCCAGCGAGATCGACATGCCGCTGAGGTCGATCGAGAACATCAGGCCCATCTGGCGGCCGTGCAGCCTCAAAACCACACCGCGGGAGTTGGTGAGTTGCGCCACCGAACGTCCGCCGGCCACGGAGAGACCCGCCCCGACCGCCGAATAGATGCCCTCGATGTCGGCGGGCTGACGGAGATGGTAGGCGGTCCCGACAAGATCGGTCCCGGAGGCGCCGATCGTCGCGCCGGCGCTGATCCCGCCGACGTTCAACCGAAAGTCGGTCCCCTGGAAGCGGAGGATTCCGCTGCCGACCGAGGCGCCGAAGATGAAGCCGGCGCTGACGATCCGGATCGAGAACGATCCGGTCGCCGCCTCGGCGGGCGTGAGCAGAGCGCCGGAGGCGAGCGCGGCCCCGGAAAAAATGAGAGACCGACGAGTGATGACGTTCATGTTGGGCCCCCGTTGAGGCAAAAGGCCGAAGCGACTCGAAGCGTCCGGCCGGCCCCTCTGTTTAGACCCCTCGGTCGCGGATTGACAAGCTTGCGCCCGGAATGCGCGCGGTTTTGGCCGTAAATATCCGGAACCTAGACCGCCCCGATCCGCATCAGGTCGTGGAAGTGCACGATGCCGACCACCTGCTCGCCTTCGACCACCAGGAGCGCCGAGATCTTGTGGCTGATGCTTTCCAGCGCTTCCGCGACCAGCGCGTCGGGCGCGATCGTGCGGGGCTTGCGGGTCATGACGTCGGCGACCGGCGTTTCGAGCGAGAATCCGGCCTTCAGGCAGCGGCGCAGGTCGCCGTCGGTGACGATGCCGACCAGCTTGCCGGCGTCGAACGCGGCCACGCAGCCGAAACCCTTTGAGGACATTTCGACGATCGCCTCAGCCATTCGGGCGCGCGCGGAAATCCGCGGAATGCGCTCGCCGGTGTGCATCACGTCGTGCACATGCTGCAGCTTGGCGCCGAGCTTGCCGCCCGGATGCAGCGCCTGGAAGTCGCGCGCGGTAAAGCCGCGGCTCTCGAGAAGCGCGATCGCCAGGGCGTCCCCGAGCGCGAGTTGCATCGTGGTCGAGGTCGTCGGAGCGAGGCCGTTCGGGCAGGCTTCATCCGCGGCGGGCAGGGTGAGACAGATGTCGGCCTCCCGCCCGAGCGCGCTGTCGGGGCTGGCGGTCATCGCGATGAGCGGGATGGCGTAGCGCTTGGCGAAAGTGACGATCGCCGCAAGCTCGACCGTCTCGCCCGACCAGGAGAGCGCGAGCACGACGTCGCCGTTCTGCACCATGCCGAGGTCGCCGTGGCTCGCCTCGGCCGCATGGAGGAACGAGGCCGGCTGGCCAGTCGAGGCGAGCGTCGCCGCGATCTTGCGGGCCACATGGCCAGACTTGCCCATGCCGGTGACGATGATGCGGCCGCTCGCCGCCGCAATCGTCTCGACGGTTCGCGAGAACGCGGCGCCCAGTCCGCCGGTCTTTCCCATCGCCGCTTCGAGCGCGTCGAGGCCGCGGCGTTCCGTGTCGAGCGTTCGGAGCGCCGAGAGGACGACGCTGGCCTGTTCGTGAATCATGGGACTGTTTACCACCGCGGGCGCGCCCGGCAAAACCGGCGCGCGCGGGCGGCGGAGCGCCTCAGGCGCTCTTGGGGACGAAGCCGAGCTTGCGCAGTTCGTCCCTGACGCCGGCGCCAAGGTCGTGCCGGCTGAGGGCGAAGGCGATGTTGGCGGCGAGGAACCCGAGCTTCGAGCCGCAGTCGTAGGTGTCGCCGTCAAACTTCACGCCATGGAACTTCTGCTTGCGGGCGAGCTGAATCATTCCATCGGTCAGCTGGACTTCGCCGCCGGCGCCCTTGTCGACCAGTTCCAGGATCTGGAAGATTTCCGGCTGCAGGATGTAGCGTCCGGATATGATGAGGTTGGACGGGGCCGTTCCCCGCTTCGGCTTCTCGACCATGCCGGTGATCTCAAAGGCTGAGCCATGCTCTGCGCCGACGGCCACCACGCCGTATTGGTGCGTCTCGTCCGGCGACACCTCCTCGACCGCGAGAACATTGCCGCCGAATTCGTTGTAGGCCTCGACGCACTGGGCGAGGCAGCGGCCGCCGTGCACGCCGGGCTTGGTGACCATGTCCGGCAGCAGGACGGCGAACGGCTCGTCGCCGACGATGTCGCGCGCGCACCACACCGCATGGCCGAGGCCGAGCGGCGCCTGCTGGCGGGTGAAACTGGTCGCGCCAGCCGGCGGCAGGTCGGCCATAAGGGCGGCGTAAGCCCCGTCCTTGCCGCGCCGCTTCAGCGTATCCTCGAGTTCGTATGAGGAATCGAAGTGGTCCTCGATGACGCCCTTGTTGCGGCCCGTGACGAAGATGAAGTGCTCGACGCCGGCCTCCCGCGCCTCGTCGACGATATATTGCAGGATTGGGCGATCGACGACCGTCAACATCTCCTTGGGGACGGCCTTGGTCGCCGGCAGAAAGCGCGTGCCGAGGCCGGCGACGGGGAGAACGGCTTTACGGATCGGCTTTTTCATGGATTTTCTGTTCCTCACGATATCGATGCGGTCAGAATCTGCTATCGCTTAACAGGTCCGGTTCCGGGCCGCCATGCGGCATTTCGGATCGGAGTCGCGCGCATGGGGCCGGCGCCGGGATTCAGCAGGAAGGATGATCGATGAGCGTTCTGGTGACCGGCGGCGCCGGCTATATCGGCGGCCATATGACCCTCGGCCTTCTGGACGCCGGGGAAAAGGTCGCCGTGCTCGACGACCTCTCCACCGGCTTCGACTGGGCCGTCGCCGACCCGGCGCGCCTCGCCGTCGGCGACATGGGCGACGCCGATCTCGTCGCGCGGCTGATCGACGAGCACGAGGTGGATGCGATCGCCCATTTCGCCGCCAGGATCGTGGTGCCCGAGTCGGTCAGCGATCCGCTCGGCTACTATCTCAACAACACCTCGAAGGCGCGCACCCTGATCGAGACCGCGATCAAAGGCGGGGTGAAGACTTTCATCTTCTCGTCCACGGCGGCGGTCTATGGCGAAACTTCGTCCGAGCCCGTGTCGGAGGAGACGCCGCTCGCCCCGATCTCCCCCTACGGCCGCTCGAAGCTGATGGTCGAGTGGATGCTCGAGGACGCCTCCCGCGCGTACGACTTCCGCTACGTCGCCCTCCGCTACTTCAATGTCGCCGGCGCCGATCCGCAGGGGCGGCTCGGCCAATCCACGCCGAAAGCGACGCACCTCATCAAGCGCGGCGTCCAGACCGCGCTCCGCATCTATCCGAGCATGGAGATCTTCGGTCAGGACTATCCGACCCGCGACGGCACCTGCATTCGCGACTACATCCAGGTCACCGACCTGATCGACGCGCATCTGGCCGCGCTGGCCTATTTGCGCGGCGGCGGCGAGAGCGTCGTGTGCAATTGCGGCTATGGGCACGGGCAGACGGTCAAGGAGGTCGTCGACGTGGTCAAGCGCGTGTCCGGCGTCGATTTCAAGGTCATTTTGTCGCCGCGGCGCGCGGGCGACCCCGCCGCCATCGTCGCGCGCGCCGACCGGGCCAAGCGCGTGCTGGGGTGGAAGCCCACTCGCGACAACCTCGACGACATCGTGCGCCAGGCCCTCGACTGGGAGCGCCGCCTGCACAACCGGAGACCTGGCCACCAGCCCTGAAGCGGCGGGCTCGCGGCGCGAAACCATACGCTCAGGCTGGAGCATAGGTGACGACGACGTTGCCGCAGCGAAACGCATGGGTGTCGAGGAGCCGCAGGCTGCGCCTGTAACTGAACACTGTGCGTCCGCCGCCGAGCGCAATCGGAACGATCACGAACTGATACTCGTCCACGAGACCCGCCTCGCCGAGTTGCGCGGCGATCGATCCGCTGCCCGAGCACGGCGACGCCCGGGCCCTCCCCGGCCTTGATTGCGCGCACGGAATCTACGAGTTCGTCCCCCAACAGGCGCGAATTTCTCCAGATTGGCCGGATCGTCCGCGACGCCACGTACTTCGTTCTCGCGTTCATGGCCGCCGCGACGACGGGCATCTGTTCGGCGGCCAGCGGCGTCGGCCAGAACGCCTCCATCATCTGGTACGTCTTGCGGCCGAACAGCAGCGCGCCGCCGCCGCTCGCGTTGCCGCCGACCCAGTCTGCGAACTCCGGGTCCTCCCGGCCAGCATGCGCCCAGCTCATGTCGCCATGCGCGTCGACGAAGTAGCCGTCGAGGGAAATCGACTCGAACACGAGCAGCTTCTGCATGAGTCGAACCTCGCGCGTTGAGACATGGGCCGACGTTCTTTGCCGGCTCGACGTCGTGACCCAAATTTATAGCCGTTTAACGCTCCGGATCCGCGAAAGCGGCAGTCTTTACCGTCGCTGTCACATCACGCTCCGAATTCTTTACCCGGTGGCCGAACCGGCAGGAGCCGCAGCCGCATCCGCGCCGTGTCGATGGTCAGGAGCGCGCCCGCCTCCAGGTCATCCGCCATCCGGTTCAATGTGATTGTGACGACTGCGCCGATCGCTTCCGGGCTGACGTCGTCGGCCCGGATCTGAACGACGCTCGGCTTGGCGTCGCGCGTCGCAGCGAGGATTGCGCCGAAATCCAGATCGTGCGTCAGGACGACGAAACCATGGGTTCGCGCGTGGTCCATGATTTCCCGGTCTGACGCGTCCGCCGGTCCGACGTCCGACCAATGAACAGCTTCGAAGCCCTCGCTGCCGTGCAGCCTTCCCCAACGGGGAGACAGGTTCATGTCGATGAGCAGCTTCATTCGCCGGGCAGCATGATCTCACGCTCATCGGCGCGCCACGCTGCGTAGCGAAGCGCTTGAAGGAGATCTTCTCGTTCCAGGTATGGATAATCGGCGAGAAGCTCCTCAAATGTGCGGCCTGCGCCGATTTGCGCGACGATCATGCCGACGGTGACACGCATGCCACGGATGCAGGCCTTCCCCCCCATCAATACGGGACTGCGTGTAATCCGATCGAGAGTGTTCATAGGCTTCGAGTCTTTCAAGGCCGGTCGAGGATCGATTCTTTATAGCGCGCTCAAGCCAGAATCGGAAAATTGTCCGAGCGCGACCGAGTCCGGCCGCTTGGCATGCGCCCCGGCTGGAGGCGACGGGCGCCGGCTGCGGAGCCGCGCGTCTCGACTCGCGCCTGGCCGACGTCATTTGGGGCTTTACAACAACCCGCCGAAGCGGCTTCATTGCGGGCCAATCACGAGGGGAAGCGGATGCGCTGGAGCGGCTGGCGGGAATGAACGACGACGACATTCTCGTCACCGAGGGCCTCACCAAGAGCTTTGGCGATTTCCAAGCGGTGAGCGAGGTGTCGCTGCGCGTCAAGCGCGGCGCGATCCACGCCCTGATCGGCCCCAACGGGGCCGGGAAGACGACCTGCTTCAACATGCTGACCAAATTCATTGCGCCGACCGCCGGCACGATCACCTTCAACGGCCGCGACATCACCGCCCTGCGCCCGGCCGACGTCGCCCGCCGCGGGCTCGTGCGCTCGTTCCAGATCTCGGCGGTCTTTCCCCATCTCACCGCGCTCGAAAACGTCCGCATCGCCTTGCAGCGGTCGCGCGGCGATTCGTTCGACTTCTGGCGCTCGAAGTCCGCCCTCAATCCCCTGAACACGCGCGCCCTCGAACTGCTCGAGAGCGTCGGCCTCACCTCGTTCGCCTATTCCAAGGCCGGCGAGATCTCCTACGGCCGCAAGCGGGCGCTGGAGCTCGCCACCACCCTCGCCGTCGAGCCTGAGCTGATGCTGCTCGACGAGCCGATGGCGGGCATGGGGCACGAGGACATCGATCGGATCGCCGCGCTCATCCGCCGCGCGTCGGCCAACCGCACAATTTTGATGGTCGAGCACAATTTGCAGGTCGTCGCCAACCTGTCGCACCGAATCACGGTGCTGACCCGCGGGCGCGTGCTGGCCGAGGGCGACTACCGCACGGTGTCCGAGAATTCTGAGGTCCGGGAAGCCTATATGGGAGCCGGACATGGCTGAGGCGGCGGCCGAACGGGCGCGCGGCGCCGGGGCCGAAACGGTCCTCGAGGTGAAAAACCTTCAGGCGTGGTACAGCGAATCACACATTCTCCACGGCGTCGATCTCGACGTGCGCGAGGGCGAGGTGGTCACGCTGCTTGGCCGCAACGGCGCGGGCAAGACGACGACGCTGAAATCGATCATGGGCATCGTCGGCAAGCGCAGCGGCTCGGTTATCTTCAACGGCCGCGAGCTCATCAGCCTGCCGATCGAGCGCATCGCCCGGCTGGGCGTCGCCCTGTGCCCGGAAGAGCGCGCCATCTTCTCGAGCCTCTCCGTCAAGGAAAACCTGTTCCTGCCCCCCGCGGTTGCCAAGACCGGCGCGATGAGCGTCGAGCGCATCTATGCGCTCTTCCCCAACTTGCGCGAGCGGCTCTCGAGCGGCGGGGGCAAGCTCAGCGGCGGCGAACAGCAGATGCTGGCGATCGCGCGGATTTTGCGCACCGGCGCCCGCTTCTTGATGCTCGACGAGCCGACCGAAGGGCTCGCCCCGGTCATCATCCAGCAGATAGGCCGCACGATCGCCGAGCTCAAGCGCGAGGGCTTCACCATTTTGCTGGTCGAGCAGAACTTCCGCTTCGCCTCGACCCTCGCCGACCGTTTCTTCGTCATGGAGCACGGCAAGATCATCGACGCCTTCGTGAGCGTCGAGCTCGAGGGACGCATGGACATGCTGCACGAGGCGCTGGGGGTGTGATGAGCGTTCCTTCGGCTAACCCGCATGCACCCAGCACCGCCTTACAGACGGTCCCTCTCCCGCATTCCGCTGAGGCTTCAGGGGGGAGGAGAGCGCCGGCGTCCCTGTCCTCCCCTGCGCAAAGCGCGGGGGAGGGGGACCACGCGAGCCGTGGTGGAGGGGGCGTCTTGCCGGCTCCAAAGAGGGGTGGGGCCCGCCCATGACCCTCTTCGGCCACGTCATCAGCTGGCCCGCGCTCTACGGGCAGCTGCTCATCGGGCTCATCAACGGCTCGTTCTACGCGCTCCTGAGCCTCGGCCTCGCCGTGATCTTCGGCATGCTGCAGATCGTCAATTTCGCCCACGGCGCGTTCTACATGATGGGCGCCTTCGCCGCCTATTTCCTGCTGACGCTGACGGGCTTGAACTACTGGTTCGCGCTGATCCTGTCGCCGCTCATCATCGGCGCCGTCGGGGCGGTAGTCGAGCGGCTGTTTCTCAAGCGCCTCGCCGGGTTCGATCCGCTCTACAGCCTGCTGCTCACCTTCGGCCTGGCGCTGGTCTTCCAGGGCCTGTTCCAGAACTACTTCGGCGCCTCCGGCATGCCCTACGCCATCCCGAAGCAGCTTTCGGGCGCCTACAATCTCGGCTTCATGTTCCTGCCGGTCTATCGCGGCTGGGTGATCGTCGCCTCGATCGTCGTCTGCCTGGGAACGTGGCTCGTGATCGAGAAAACCAAGCTCGGCGCGTACCTGCGCGCCGCGACCGAGAACCCGACCATGGTGCGCGCCTTCGGCGTCAACGTGCCGCGGATGGTGACGCTGACCTACGCCTTCGGCGTCGCGCTCGCCGCCTTCGCCGGCGTCCTCGCCGCCCCGATCAACCAGGTCCGCCCGGGCATGGGCGCCGACATCATCGCGGTCGTGTTCGCGGTGGTGGTGATCGGCGGCATGGGCTCGATTCTCGGCTCGATCCTGACCGGCTTCGTGCTCGGCGTCGTCGAAGGCCTGACCAAGGTCTTCTATCCCGAAGCGTCGAACACCGTCGTCTTCGTCATCATGGCGATCGTCCTGTTGATCCGGCCGGCGGGCCTGTTCGGAAGGGCTGCCTGAGATGAGCGCGGAAGCCGTCGTCGCGGCTGACCTCACCGAGCGCAACCGGAGGGCGAACGCCATCGCCTTTGGCGTGATGGTCGCGTTGATCGCGATCGCCCCGTTTGTCGCCTATCCGTTCTTCATCATGCAGGCGCTTTGTTTCGCCCTCTTCGCCTGCGCCTTCAACCTGCTGATCGGCTACGTCGGCCTACTCTCGTTCGGCCATGCGATGTTCCTCGGCCTCGCGAGCTACGTCTGCGCGCATGCTGCGAAAGTGTGGGGGCTCGAGCCCGTTTCGGCGATCGCGCTCGGCGTTCTGGCCTCGGGCGTCCTCGGACTTGTCACCGGGGCGCTCGCCATCCGCTCGAGCGGCATCTATTTCGCGATGATCACCGTGGCCTTCTCGCAGATGGTCTATTTCTTCTGCGTCGAGGCGCCTTTCACCCATGGCGAGGACGGCATCCAGGCGGTTCCCCAAGGACGCGCGCTGGGATTGTTCGATCTGTCGAATCCCTGGATTCTCTACGTCTTCGTCGCCGTGATCTTTCTTTTCGGCTTTCTCGCGGTGCAGCGCATCGTCAACTCGCCCTTCGGCGAGATTTTGAAGGCCATCCGCGAAAACGAGCCGCGTGTCGTTTCGCTCGGCTATCGGGCCATGCAATACAAGCTCGCGGCTTTCACCCTGTCGGCGGCGATTGCCGGCCTCGCCGGCGCGACCAAGGCGATCGTCGCGCAGAACGCCTCGCTAACCGACGTTTCCTTCGCGATGTCGGGCGAGGTCGTGCTGATGACGCTGGTCGGCGGCATGGGCACGTTCTACGGTCCGGTCGTCGGCGCGTTCATCGTCGTTTCGATGCAGAATTATCTCGCCCAGTACGGCGAGTGGGTCACGGTTATCCAGGGCGTTGTGTTCGTCGCCTGCGTGCTGGTGTTCCGTCGCGGCATCGTCGGCGAGCTCGCGGCGCG
>NZ_JBKQOT010000661.1:0-4158 GCF_052145395.1 Roseiarcus sp. | reverse complement strand
GTTGAACGACCCTCGATTCTCAGGACGGGGCTGCCCGTCGCGCCATCGCTTTCCTATCGGCTCGCTACCCGCCCTCCCGGCTCACGCCCCCCGCGCAGCGGGCCGGAGCGGAGCGACTTCGTGCCCTTGCGCATTCCCGCCATTCCAGTCGGGCGATGACGTCGGGCCGCCGCGCTCGCGTGAATGGCGATGGCGACTTTTGATTGCGGAAAAGCAGAAAATCAGGTATCATCCCTTCATGCGAACATCAGACGAAGCGCAAGCGGACCGATGCCGTCCCGCACGGGACGCGGCCTTTTACCCGGGGAGGAGCCGCATGACGAATAAAATCGGCGTGAGGTCGCGCGTAACCCATTGAAAAGGCTCGTTTCGGTCGAGAGAATCCAAGGAATTCCAAGAAAATCCAACCGTCCAAACCCGGAAATTCGCGGAGCCCCGCGCTGTCCCTGCGGAGGCCTGAGGAAATCCAAATTTCTCCGCGCCGGCGTCCAGGCGACCGGCGGGCCTCCCTCAATGGATTCGGCGCCATGGCCCGTCGACAGACGAGGCTTTCGCGCCCTGCGGATAGTGGACATGGGTCAACGACCGCGTCTCCTGTTCGGCCTGCTCCAGAACGCTTGCGCGGCCGGTGCGCCCTCGGCGATAGTCGGGCGATCACCCCGGAAACGATTGAGGAGCGCGCGCCATGGCCGAACAACCGATCGTCACTCTTAACGACGGCGTTTCGATGCCGCAGTTCGGGCTCGGCGTCTTCCAGACCCCGCCCGAGACGACGGCGGAGGTCGTGCGGCAGGCGGTCGCGGACGGCTATCGCCTGGTCGACACCGCCTCGATGTATCGCAACGAGGAGGGCGTCGGCGACGCGCTCGAAGGCCGGCCCGACGTGTTCGTCACGACAAAACTCGGCAACGGCGATCACGGCTTCGACAACGCGCTTCGCGCCTTCGACTTGAGCGCGAAGCGGCTCAGGCGCGAGTCGGTCGATCTCTACCTCGTTCACTGGCCGAGGCCGCGCGCCGGCCTCTATGTCGAGACCTGGAGGGCGCTCGTCCGTCTCCGGCAGGAGGGCCGGATCCGCTCGATCGGTGTCTCCAATTTCAACCGCGACCATTTGGAGCGGATCATCGCCGAGACCGGCGTTACGCCCTCCGACAACCAGATCGAGCTTCACCCCCGCTTCCAGCAGGAGGCCTTGCGGGCCTTCCACGACGAGCTCAAGATCATGACGGAATCGTGGAGTCCGCTGGGCCGCGCCGCCTTTCTCTCCGACCCCGTGATCGGGAGCATCGCGGCAAAGCACGGCAAGACGCCGGCGCAGGTGGTGATCCGATGGCACCTCGACAGCGGCCTGATCGTGATCCCGAAATCCGTCCGGCCAGCGCGCCTGAAGGAGAACATCGGGGTGTTCGACTTCGCGCTCGACGCCGACGATCTCAGGTCCATGCGAACGCTCAATTCGCCGAGCGGGCGCATGGGCCCCGATCCCGCGACGGCGACCTTCTGAGCCGCCGAGCGGCGATCTCGCTTGAGTTTTAGAGGCTTGGCGGTTTGCTCGGCGCAGCTGTTGAGACCCGCGCAACCGCCTTCGGGTCCGAATTGGCGACGCTCACCTTGTCGCCGTTCTCAGTGGATTCGAGCGGGCTGTCGACGAGCCGGTCGGACGGCATGAGGCCGGACTCGATCTCCACCCGGTTGCCGAGATTGCGGCCGACGGCGACCGGCTTCAACACGACCTTGTCGTCGGCGTCGAGCGCGGCGACCCTCATGCCCTGAGCGCTGAAGACGAGCGCGGTCAGCGGAACGGACAGCGTGTCCGGATCGGCGGGAATGTGGAAGTGAACCTCGGTGAAGGCGCCGGGCCAGAGCTTCCCGTCCGGATTGTCCGCCTGCAACTCGATCAGGGCCGTGCGCGAGTTTTCCGCCAGCGCATTCGACGTGGACACGAGCACGGCTTCAAAGGTCTCTTTCTGGCCGGGCAAATGCAGCGTGGCCTTAATGCCCGGCCTGAGCTCCCCGAGGAACGCCTGCGGGACATTGACGTAGATGCGCATGCGGTGGATGTCGGCGATCTGAAACAGGGCGCGCCCGGTATTGCCGCCCGCATTGACGAGATCGCCGATATCGACGTTGCGCGCCGTGACCACGCCGTCGAAGGGCGACTTGATCTGCTCGAAGCTGGTCAGCTCCTCGAGCCGGCTCACGGCGGCCTGCTGCGCCACGACATTGGCCTTGGCGACGGACACCGCCGCCGCGCGCGCCGCGGCGTTCAGGTGGTCGGTATCCCCCTGCTGTTTGCTTGACCAACCCTCCGTCACCAGCTGCGCGGTTCGCTGGTCCGTCACCCTGCCGAGGTCGGCGTTCGCCTGCGCCTGCTCCACGGCGGCCTGCAGCTGAACCAGTTGCCCCTTCGCCTCTTCGAGCTGCTGATCGAGATCCGGCGCTGAGATCGTCGCCAAAATCTCGCCCTTCGTGACGTGCGCGCCGATGTCCTTGTTCCAGGCGGTGATGTAGCCGCTGGCGCGAGCAAAAAGGGAGCCGGTGACGAACGCGGCGACGTTGCCCGGCAGGATCAATTCCTGTTCTCCCGAAACGCGCTCGGGCCGCACCACACGCACGGTCGGGACGATCTGGGCGTCGGTCCAGGCCGCGACCTCCTGCTTGCTCTTGGCGCGATCCATGATGCCGGAGGCGGCAAGGCCGACGGCGCCGATCGCGAAAACGCCGACGAAAATCAGGACACGATGCTTTTTCGGCGGGGTGGCGGGGGATTCAGAGGACATGGCTGCTCCGGATCAGGCGTGAGACGGCAGGCCGGCGAGCGGCGCCGTCGCGTCGGCCTTGGCCTTGCTGGGGTTGCGGTGCGCGATCGAGAACACGGTCGGCACGAAAAGAAGCGTCGCGAAAGTCGCAAACAGAAGACCGCCGATGACGGCGCGCCCGAGCGGGGAGTTCTGCCCGGGCTCGATGGCCATCGGCAGCATGCCGATGATCATGGCGAGCGCCGTCATCAGCACCGGCCTGAAGCGCGTGGCGCCGGCGAGGAGCGCAGCCTCGACTGCGCTCTTGCCTTCCGCAAGCTGCTCGCGCGCGAAGCTGACCACGAGAATGCTGTTTGCCGTCGCCACGCCCATGCACATGATCGCGCCCGTCAAGGCCGGGACCGACAAGGTGGTGTGCGTGAGGAACAGAATCCACACGATGCCCGCCAAGGCGGCCGGAAGCGCCGTGATGATCACGAACGGATCGAGCCAGGATTGGAAGTTGACGACAATCAGCAGGTAGATCAGCACGATCGAGAAGGCCAAGCCGATCATGAGCTGCTGGTAGGCGCTCTGCATGGTCGCCACCTGGCCCCGGATCGTGACGGTCGACCCTTTGGGAAGCTCGCCGAGGGAGTCGTCGACAATCTTTTGGACGTCCGCAGCGACGCCGCCGAGATCCCGGTCCTGGGTCGTCGCATAGATATTCACGATGTCGCGGATGTCGTAATGCGAAACGACCGCGTTCATCGGCTCCGGGGAAAGGGTCGCCAGCCCCCCCAGGAGCTGCTGCGAATTGGGGGCCTGCAGCGGCAGGTTTTTCAGTTCTCCCAGCGTATCGATGCCATATTGCGGGGTCTGGACGGAAACGGCGTAGGAAACGCCGTTCGTGGGGCTCAGCCAGTAGGTCGGGGCCGTCTGGGTGCTGCCGGAGAGCGTCGTCTGAAGGCTCGTCGAGGCGTCGTTCTCGGTCAATCCCACGACGCCGGCGAGCTCGCGGTTGAACTCGACCCTGAGGGCGGGGTCCTGGAAGGCTTCCTGGATGCGCGGGTCGGCGATTCCGGGAACATGGCGGATCTTCGCCAGCAGTTTGGTGGCGAAAGCGCGGCTGGCGTTGAGATCATTGCCGGCGATCTGGACGTCGATCGGCGCGGGCGAGCCGAAGTTGAGGATCTGGCTCACCATATCCGCCGGCAGGAACGAGAAGGTCGCGCCCGGGAACGCCCTCGGGAGTTGCTCGCGCAACGTCTTCACGTAGTCGTCAGTCGGGGTCGACCCTTCGCGCAAGGTCACCAGAATGTCGGCGTCGAACACGCCGACCGTTCCCGTGTTGCTGTAGGAAAGGTTGATGCCGCTGACCGGCAGGCCGATGTTGTCGACGACGCTCGCCAGCCGGTCC